>JALZOH010000433.1 GCA_030857305.1 Acidobacteriota bacterium | reverse complement strand
TCTGCTGGCAGATTCGATGCCGCAGTGGACGCGCAATGAGCTGAAGAAAATGGGCTACGACCTGACGTTTGAAGAACGGACATCGGGACCAATCAACGCCATCTTTTTTGACCGTGTGCATAACACTTTTTGGGGCGGCTCCAGCAATTACGGTGAAGATTACGGTATTGCGTGGTAGCAGATGTCTTCTTTTTGGCGAAAATTAAAATACTAAAATCAATACTCGAAAGAAAACCCATTTTAAGGTGATGTGGTCTAATTTTTGGCTCTTCCGCAAATTTGGTGCAAAAAGTCGGGGTTTTCGCAGATTTTTATTCAGTAGCAATTTGCTTTCAATTTTTGCTCAAGCAAACCAACTTTTGCCTCTTTTATGATCCGCAAATAACACGAGCGCGAAGCAAATCGAAGTTTGCACGTCCATACATTTGTCGTTTCAGAAACTTCAGCCGATTAACTTGTCCTTCCGTTTGTCCTTGACTCCATTCGCTTTCAAATGCCTTTTCGACCGGTGCGCGATCTTGTTCAACTCCATTAGCAAACCAAACAAGTTCGCCGATTCCGCTTGCCCGCGCTTTTGCGAGCCATCTTTTGAAGCCTTCCGACTGACGATTTATCATCATCTGATGAAACTCTTTGACCAATTTTTGGCTGATTTCAATTTCCGGCAGATCCCGACAAAGCTGTTGTAAAAAGATTTGTTCCCATTGTTCAAGCGGCTTTTCTTGTTTACCAAACAAAAGCCATTTAATTTTCCTGATCGACGGAGCGCGTCCCGGCGCACTTGATTTGATGACGGCTTGCGTTTTTATTTCAGACTCTTCAGCTTCACGCCATTTTTGCAGAAAATGCCTGAGGGTCGCTTCCGCTCCCGGATAACCCTGCGCTTTGATTTCTTTCCACAATTTACGGCTGCTCCGCTCGCCTTCCTGTGTCCACCGTTTCTGTAAATAGGGCAAAAACCGGTGGATCGGCGAAAATCTCGGACAATTCGGTTGGCGGTGTAGTGCCGATTCGACTGACAAAAACTTTTTGACCGTATTGCGACTCATCTTCAACCGGCGGGCAATTGCCAGAATCGGAACTCCTCCCTGATGCAATTCTTTCACCGTCCGAAAACGCTTTTCGCGCGCCGCCGTCCGTGCCGCCTTTTGTTCGATTACCAAAGTCTTCGCCGCACTTGGCAGCAGTTTTGTCTTTGTTAACTGTTTTTTCGTCCTCTTTTTAGTTGGAGGACAAGCTTTCTGGAAGACTTCGGCGATGACTTGATGCTGACGCGATAAAAATCGCTCAAAACCGTCCAGCAGATTCTTGAGCAAATGAAAGCGGTCAGCCACTTGTATCGCCTGTGGCGCACCTGTTTTTGCTCCAACTGCATAACAGCCCGCTCTATCGCGTGAGATTATTTCAATCTCCGGATGTTTTTTCAGCCACTCAGCCAAAGTTGCTGCCTCGCGGTCTGGCAGTAAATCAATCGGTTTTCTTTTTTCCAAATCAACCAGAATTGTTCCGTATCTTTCACCTCGACGAAAAGCAAAATCATCTACCCCAAGAACCTTAACCTTCTCAACAGTTGAAGGTGGAATTTGTCGAATGCGCCTTAACAAGCTATCGCCACTGATGGTTAAACCAATCTCACGCGCCGTTTTTGATCCCGCCGCACCGCCTAAAGCAAAAGCTAAAATACCAAACAATTCCTGCAACCGAATAGTTTTACGTCCGTAACTTTTGACAACTTTCGGCAATCTTTCGCAGAAGACTTTCCGCCGGCAAACTTCATTTTGGCAACGAAATTTGCGGGTATTCAAATGAATTCGGATCGCCACTCCATGCCACGGCAAATCAGTTAATTGGCGCAAATAATTGCTATGTAAACTCCGGGAACGATCTTGGCAGATTGGGCAGATTCCAAATGTCTGCGATGTTTGCGCCAAAATAGTTATCGAATCTGAATTGGAAGCAAAGGACAAAATACGAATTGCTTCTGGATCAGCCGACAAAGTTGAAACTTGCATACCGCCAATTTACAACTTTCTTGATACTTGCACCAAATTTGCGGAAGAGCCTAATTTTTCAGGACAGAAAACTCTCTGTAAAATGAGAGCATGAAAAAATACCATAAGGAATTTAAGAAGGAAGCAGTTAAGAAATATCTGGATGGGCAATCAGTCGCTTCGATATTGAGAGAAATCGGGGCGGGCGAAGGCAATCAAAAAGTAATTTTCGGATTGCGCGGAATGAAGACGAACATCGGCGACCCGCACCGCAACTTTGTAGATTTTGCCCATGTGCCGGTCGTCAAACATCTGACGCGGATGCCGGATTGCATCGACCCATCACATTCGGTCGGCTTGCGCAGCAAGAGGCGTGGAAGGCATTCTTGACGTGATGCATATAACCGCGCAGGGAGTTGTCGCTGGAGCTAATATGATTCTCGTAGATTTCCACCCGGCACCGGAGAAAGCAATCGTGGACGGTTCGCAAGCACTACTGCTCAGTGAACTGCCGCATTTTTTGGAAGACGTGCAAATTGCCTTTGAAGGATATGAAAAACGAAAAGCTTTAGCTAAGCGCATTTTCGCTGAAAATCAAGTAGTGAAATTCTGTTTATTAGACAATATCATTAGAAACTCAGGAGAATAAATGGTTCAACAGCAAAGTGTAAAATGGTATCGGTGGGACGATATGCCGAAGGAAAACGTAACCGAAATGCTTGACCGGCGACTTATCACCGGCGACCGGATGATGCTGGCGCACGTCTATCTCAAGAAAGGCGCAATCGTTCCGCGGCACGCGCACGAAAACGAGCAGCTAA
>JALZOH010000432.1 GCA_030857305.1 Acidobacteriota bacterium | reverse complement strand
TGATTATGTGGGTGATGTCCGACCGTGCAATCCCGCGCTCTTTTAGAATGATGGAAGGTTTCGGCGTTCACACTTTTCGCTTTGTCAACGAAGCGGGAAAAGCGACGTTCGTTAAATTTCACTGGAAACCGCTGCTCGGCGTTCACTCGGTCGCGTGGGATGAAGCCCAGAAAATTTCCGGCAAAGACCCGGATTTTCACCGCCGCGATTTGTGGGAAGCAATTGAAAACGGCGACTTTCCCGAATGGGAATTAGGAGTTCAGCTTGTCGCCGAAGCTGATGAACATAAATTCGAGTTTGATTTATTAGATTCAACCAAAATTATTCCCGAAGAATTAGTTCCGGTTCAGCGCATTGGCAAATTGACTCTGAATCGCAATCCCGACAACTTTTTTGCCGAAACCGAGCAAGTCGCGTTTCATATCGGACACGTCGTTTCCGGTATTGATTTTACAAACGACCCGCTTCTGCAAGGACGACTTTTTTCGTACACCGACACGCAATTAAAGCGTCTGGGCAGTCCGAATTTTCACGAGATTCCGATAAACCGTCCGGTTGCGCCGCTGCATAATAATCAGCGCGATGGGCATATGCGCCAAACTATTAATCAAGGGCGCGTTAGTTACGAGCCGAATACGCTCGCCGGCGGCTGTCCGTTTCAAGCTGCGATGAAAGACGGCGGTTTCCATACTTTTGAAGAGCGCGTTGATGCAAAAAAAGTCCGCGCCAGAAGCGAAAGCTTTCACGACCACTTTAGCCAGGCGACTTTATTTTTCAACAGCCAAGCTCCAGCCGAGAAAAAACATATTATTGACGCGCTGCGGTTTGAACTCGGAAAAGTCGAAATTGTCGCCATCCGTGAAAGAATGCTCGGTATTTTGAAACAAGTGGACGCAGGCTTGGCGGAAAAGGTCGCCGCCGGTCTCGGCTTGCTCGTTCCGCGTCATCCCGAACAACCGATGAATCGTTCTTTCGGCGCGGACACCAATCCGAATTCAGTGCAGCCGATAAAGGTGAAATCTTCGATTGAGAAATCGGCGGCGCTCAGTATGGATAATACAGTTAAAGACACAATCAAAACGCGCAAAATTGCCGCGCTGATTGCCGATGGTTTCGACGACTCCACGCTTGACACAATGAAAGAAGCGCTCAAAGCCGAAGGCGCCATGCTCAAAACCGTCGCCCCTAAACTCGGCGCAATCGAAAGCGCGAACGGGAAAACAATCGAAGCCGATTTTAGTTTTTTAACGGCGGCTTCAGTGATGTTTGACGCAGTTTATGTTCCGGGCGGCGCGGCGAGCATCGAAATGCTGGGCGGCGAACCGGACGCTTATCACTTTGTTGAAGAAGCTTTCCGGCATTGTAAAGCAATCGCGGCAACCGGTGAAGGCGTTGATTTTGTCGGCGTTACTTTCGCCGGCAAAGCCAACAATGATGCAGGTGTGATTTTGAGTAGAAACGGCGTGAAGGGCGCGGTGCGAGATTTTATCAAAGCCATCGCTCGACATCGCAACTGGGATAGAGAAATAGCAAGAAAAGTACCGGCGTAAAGTTTTCTTTGAATAAAAAAGTAAAAGGCAGCTTGGTTAAAAGCTGCCTTTTTCATATAAATTCCGACAATTATTTTATTTGTTTAATCCACAAAGTTAACTTCGACTTTGTTCGGGATAATTCCTTTTTCAAAACCTTCGTCAAGCAGACGGCGCACGGCTTCTCTGCCTCTGTCGCCATAATCAAGCGTCAAATCATTAACCCACATCGCGACAAAACGGTCGGCAAGCTCCGGCGGCATATCGCGGGCGAACTGCATCGCGTAAGCAAGCGCGTCTTCGCGGTTGTCAAGCGAATATTTGATGCTTTTGTGCAGATGCTTTGAAACCTTTCGCATCAAATCTTCGCCCAAATCTCGTTTGATAACGTTGCCGCCCATCGGCAGCGGCAAACCGGTTTTTTCAAACCACCATTCGCCCAAATCAAGAACTTTGTTCAAGCCCATCTGCTTATAAAAAAGCTGTCCTTCGTGAATTAATAATCCTGCGTCGGCTTTACCTTTCTGCACCGCGTCAATGATTTTATCGAACGGTACGACCGTGTATTCAAACTTCTGATTATAAATTCGTAAGGCGAGGAACGCGCTGGTTAGTTCACCGGGCACGGCGATTTTTAAGTTCGGAATATCGTCAGCTTTGTAATGTTCTTTAGCGACAAGTATTGGACCGTATTTGTCGCCGATGCTCGCGCCGTGCGGCAAGAGGACGTATTTATCTGAAATATAAGCGTAAGCGTGAAAGCTAATTGCCGTGACATCAAACACGCCGTTTTTTGCGTCTTCGTTAAGCGATTGAATATCTTTGAGGGTGTGTTCAAACTTCAAACCATCGGTTTCAAGTTTGTTGGTTGCCAAACCGTAAAACATAAATGCATCATCCGAATCCGGCGAATGTGCAACAGTTATCGTTCTTTTTTGGGATTTTGCTTCCATAAAATTAAATCTGTCCGTAGAAAACATTTGTAGTGTAAAGAATATCTATTTTACCGTTTTCCGCGTGTTCTGCAAAAAGCGATTCGAGGTTTTCGAGCATTTTTTGAAAGCAAGGATTATCCTTTGAGGGAATATACGACGAGGAAAGCATTCTGCCTTTTAAGCCTTCAAAATCAACTGTTTGTTTGTTTTGAAAAACGGCTTGGTGAAAATCAGTCTGGAAAAAATCCTTTAATGTTTCTTTGGTAATATTTTCGTGGCGGACATCTTCATAATCCGTGCCGAATTTAATCAAAAGATTTTCGTAACCGCGCAGAAATGCCGTCGTATCTAGTTG
>JALZOH010000431.1 GCA_030857305.1 Acidobacteriota bacterium | reverse complement strand
AATGGAGGTTGTCGCCGGAAAGGGCGCGCGCGCCTGCAAGTGCCGTAAGCAAAATTCGCATTCAAATCTAATCGAAAAGGCGCGCATTCCGAAACGCTACACCGATTGTCATTTTCACAGTTATCGAATTTTGAATCCCTCGCAAGATCGCGCATTTAGATTTGCTTCGCGGCTGACAATGGAATATCCGGCGGTTGAGCGCGGGCTGCTGATGACGGGAACCGTCGGGGTCGGTAAAACTCATCTGGCGGTTTCGATCTTGAAAGGCTTGACCGAACGCGGATTTACCTGTCTGTTTTATGAATTTGGGGGACTTTTAAAAGGAATTCAGGATTCGTATAATACGGTGTCGCAAACATCCGAACTGAAGGTTTTGCAGCCCGTTTTCGACGCTGAAGTTCTGGTTCTTGATGAAATAGGCGCTTCAAAACCGACTGATTGGGTACGCGACACAATGGCGCACATTATCAACACGCGCTACAACGACAAAAAACTCACAATCTTTACGACGAATTATTTGGACGAACGCCGCACGGAACGTGATGAAACGCTTGAAGACAGAATCGGCGTTCGCCTGCGTTCGCGCCTTTTTGAAATGTGCAAAACAGTCGCCATCACGGGCGAAGATTTTCGCCGGACATTCGACCAGGTTACGCCAATCAAAAAAAATCGTTAGAGAATTATTATCAGGGATAAAGAGGATAAAGGGATTTAACAAAAACTATTCTTTTATTCCTGTCTATTCATTTCATTCTTGTAAATTTGTTTTCGTTGCTTGAATTGGTGAATTGTTGGCGTAAACTCTGTAGCCGAGCAATACCGCTAAAACTAATCCAAACAAAAGCGGATAAGTTACATCGGATTTCACAATCATATAAAAATGCACAACTCCGCCAATCGCAGCAACGTATGTTAAACGGTGAAGTTTCTGCCAATTTTTTCCGCCGAGACGCTTGATCATTCTGTTGGTTGAAGTAATCGCCAGCGGAACGAGCAGAAAAAAGCTAATCATTCCAACCGCGATAAACGGACGCTCCCAAACATCGCCGACAATCCCCGAAAAACTCAAACTTTTGTCGAAGATGCTGTAAGTTATCAGGTGCAGAAAGCCGTAGAAGAAAGAATATAAACCGAGCATTCTTCTGAATTTTACCAATTGATTCCAACCGTAATATTTGCGGAGCGGCGTGACGGAAAGCGTGATAAATAAAAATACGAGTGTTAAAACGCCGGTTGTGCGAAGAAAAAACTCAATCGGGTTAGCGCCGATTTTTCCAAACAATGCGTCCCAGGCAAGCAATGCAAGCGGCACCAGGCTGTTGACAGAAATAACGATTTTATTGAACTTTACGTCATTCATATTGGTATGTAAACGGTAAGTTAATTCTTTCACTTACCGTTTACCACTTACCGTTTACCACTAGAAAAACTTCTTCAAATCCATTCCTTCATAAAGTTTCGCAACTTCATCGGTGTAGCCATTAAACATTAAAGTGCTGCGGCGTTTGTATTCGCCGATGCGCTGTTCTGTTGCTTGTGACCAGCGTGGATGGCGCACGTCGGGGTTGACGTTCGAGTAAAATCCGTATTCACTTCGCGCAGCGATGTTCCAAGTAGTCGGTGGTTCGTTTTCCGTCAGAGTAATTTTGACAATTGATTTAATGCTCTTAAAGCCATATTTCCAGGGCACGACCAGACGAATAGGCGCGCCGTTTTGATTCGGCATCAGTTTTCCGTAAAGTCCCGTCGCCAAAATTGTCAGCGGATGAAGCGCTTCATCCAGCCTTAAACCTTCGACATAAGGAAGAGCAATGCCCGCATAAAAACTCGACTGCATTTGTTTCGCGTCATAAAGCGTTTCAAACGCGACGTATTTCGCTGTGCCGAGCGGTTCAACTTTTTCGAACAGAGTTTTCAAAGGAAATCCGACCCACGGAATAACCATCGACCAACCTTCAACACAGCGAAAACGATAAATTCTTTCTTCCTGTTCAAATTTTAAGAGATCTTCGATGCCGAATGTTAGCGGTTTTTGAACAAGCCCGCCAACTTCAATCGTCCACGGACGCGTCACAAATTTTTCCGCCTTGCGCGCAACGGCGGTTTTGCTGGTTGAGAATTCGTAAAAATTGTTGTAATTGGTAATTTCCTGAAAGGAATTTAGCTTATCTTCGGCAGCTAATACCAAATTTTGCGGCTTAGCGACATTCTCAATTTCGGCTGTTACGACTTCTTTCGCCGGTGGCAGATTGATAAAGCGGTACAAACCGGTAGTCGCTAAAGTCGTTCCGGCAAGCAGTCCCGCGCGCATAAAATTGCGACGATTAAGATATGTTTTCTCGTTCGTGATTTCGCTGGATTTTATCTCGTTCGGCCTTTTTATAACCATACTTTTTTATTCGTAAGCATAGGGAAGTCGGTTTCAAACCAAAAATTCTTCTTGATTCTAATATCTTATGCTAACATTTTACTCCCAACCAATGTTTATTACTGTTTTATAAGGACAAAATTATGCGAATCAATCGTCTCACCTTTTTATTTGTTTTGTTTTCACTATTTTCATTCTCAATTTTTGCACAAACTTCGCCAACCGAATCAAATACTGAAAAAGAAAAAGCGCGTCAGGAACTTGGAAAAAAAAGCCGGCGCACTGCTTGAACAAGTCGTCGTCGAAACCGCTTTGCTCAAATTCCCTGACAATCGTGCTTTGGTTACGGCTTCGGCGGGCGATTTGATGTGGAAGCGCGATGAAAAACGCGCGCGTCAGTTTTTTCGGCAAGCGGCGGAAGAAATCATTCAAGCCAATAATCTACCCACGA
>JALZOH010000430.1 GCA_030857305.1 Acidobacteriota bacterium | reverse complement strand
GAAATCGCCGGAATTTTAGATGAAGCCGTGCGCGGAAACTCGCCTTGCCCGATGGTTCGGGAAATTATCGTCCGCCGCATCGCAGAAAACCGGCGCAAAATAAAAGAGATGCAGCGGTTGCAGCGCAAGATGGAAAACGCGCTTGTAGATTGGTCGAAAATGAAAAACTCGATGCCGAACGGCGATTCGGTTTGCCATTTGATTGAATCCGTCGCGGAAATGAAAACCTAACTTGACTTAACACTAACTGTTAGGTTGTATGCTGTCTTATGAAGCCGACATAGTTGTTTAATCCGGCTCTAAAGCTAATACTAAAGAGAGGCTAAATATGACAGGAGAATCAAAGACAAAATTAGAATTTACCGACCCGATTTGCGGAATGACGGTTAGTCCCGAAACCGCCGCCGGAAGTTTTCAGCACGAAGGCACGACATATTATTTCTGCTCGAAAGGCTGTCTGCAAAATTTTATCAATCAAACGAGCGGTGAAGCGCAGCCGCAGACAAATCTTGTGCAGTTTGGAAGGAAAAAGGAAACGGTTCAACACGGCGAGATGGTTGCCGCTCCGACGGGCGAGTTTATTGACCCGGTGTGCGGAATGCGCGTCGCGCCCGAATCTTCCGCCGGAACTTATGAATACGGCGGCGAAACTTTTTACTTTTGCTCAGCGGGTTGTTTGAACAAATTTCGTCAAAACCCGAAAGCCTTTTTAGAAGAAAAGCAGGAAGAAAAATTGGAAGCTGAGAGTCAGGGCGTTGAATATACTTGTCCGATGCACCCGGAAATTTTGCAAATCGGACCCGGAACTTGTCCGAAATGCGGAATGGCGCTTGAGCCGAAAGTTTTAAGCTTGGACGATGCGCCCGACCCGGAATACGTTGATATGAAGCGGCGATTTTGGATTTCCGCCGTTTTGACCGTTCCGATTTTTGCGCTGGCGATGGCGGAGATGCTGCCGAATTTTAACGCGCTTTTTTCACCGAAAACTTCGCTTTGGATTCAGTTTGTTTTGGCAACGCCGGTTGTCCTTTGGGGCGGATTTCCGTTTTTCGTGCGCGGTTGGCAGTCAATCGGCAATCGAAGCCCGAATATGTTCACGCTGATTGCTATCGGAACAGGCGCGGCGTATCTTTTTAGTCTTTTTGCATTGTTTTTCTCTGACCTTTTTCCCGCTTCGATGCGCGACGCGCACACCGGATTAATTTCCGCATACTTTGAAGCGGCTGCGGTAATTACGACGCTCGTTTTGCTCGGACAAGTTCTTGAGCTTCGCGCCCGTAGTCAAACTTCAAGCGCAATTAAAGAACTTCTCGGACTTGCTCCTGAAACGGCAATCGTTGTTTTCGATGACGGAACAGAAAGTGAAATCGCGCTCAAAGACGTGCAAATCGGCGCGAGTTTAAGAGTTAAGGCAAACGAAAAAATTCCGACTGACGGCGCGATTACAGAAGGCGAAACTTCGGTGGACGAATCAATGGTGACGGGCGAATCAATTCCCGTCGAAAAAACGGCGGGCGATAAAGTTATCGGCGGAACAATCAACGGCAGACGCTCATTTGTAATGAAAGCGGAAAAGGTTGGCAGCGACACGCTTCTGGCGCAAATTGTCCGAATGGTCGGCGAAGCGCAGCGTTCACGCGCTCCGATTCAAAGATTAGCCGACGTTGTTTCAGGCTATTTTGTTCCGGCGGTTATTGTCGTGGCGATTGCCGCGTTTGTCATCTGGCTGATTTTCGGCAGTTTCGCATACGCTTTGGTGGCGGCAGTTTCGGTTTTGATTATTGCTTGCCCGTGCGCTCTGGGACTTGCAACACCAATGTCAATTATGGTCGGAACGGGTCACGGCGCACGGCACGGCGTTCTGGTGAAAAAAGCTGAAGCACTTGAGATTTTGGAAAAAGTCAATACCATCGTCGTTGACAAAACGGGGACTTTAACCGAAGGCAAACCGCGCCTTCAAAAGGTAGTTTCATTAAACGGTTTGGCTGAAAAGGAAATCTTAAAACTTGCCGCAAGTTTGGAAAAATCGAGCGAACATCCGCTTGCGGAAGCAATCATCAAAGGCGCGGAAGAAAAGAACGTTGAGTTGGCAAAGGTGGAAAATTTTGAATCGGTGACGGGCAAAGGCATTTTCGGAACGATTGACGGCGTGAAAATTTTGCTGGGCAATGCCAAGTTAATGAAGGAAAACGGCATTGATTTTTCGCCGGACGGAAAGGCGGACGAGCTTCGCGTCGAAGGACAAACCGTGATGTTTATCGCCGTCGGCGGCGAACCTGCCGGACTGGTTGGCGTGGCTGACACAATCAAAGAATCTGCCAAAGAAGCGATTAACGAACTGCATAGACAGAAAATCGAAGTCGTAATGATGACGGGCGATAATGCGAAAACGGCGGAAGCCGTAGCCCTGAAACTCGGCATTGATAAAGTTTTCGCTGAGGTTCTGCCCGAACAAAAAGCTGAAAAAATAAAAGAATTACAAGCCGAAGGCAAAATCGTGGCGATGGCTGGCGACGGCGTGAACGACGCGCCCGCGCTCGCTCAAGCCAATGTCGGCATTGCGATGGGAACAGGCACGGATGTAGCAATAGAATCTGCCGACATTACGCTTTTGAAAGGCGATTTGCGCGGCATCTTGCGAGCTAAAAAATTGAGTGAAGCGACGATGAAAAACATTCGTCAAAATTTGTTCTTCGCGTTTATTTACAATTTGGTCGGCGTTCCGATTGCGGCGGGCGTTTTGTACCCGATTTTCGGGTTGCTTCTCAGCCCGATGATTGCAAGCGCGGCGATGACTTTCAGTTCCGTGTCGGTTATTGTC
>JALZOH010000429.1 GCA_030857305.1 Acidobacteriota bacterium | reverse complement strand
AAATAGAGCCCTTGATCGAACGTCAAATCTGCGCGTCCGGCGTGCCGGTTTTTGTTTATGATTTGCCGTAAAAAATTATTCGCTTTGCCGGATTCTGAAGCCGAACAATCGAATCAACAAACAAAAAGCCCGAACAGGATTTCCTTTCATTTGGATAAATCCGTTCGGGCTTTTTTTATTAAACGCGGCGATTAAATTCAAGCGGGCGAAGCCGCATCGCTTTTCGTTGCCCGCCACTGTTTGAAGCCGCCGTCGCGTGCGAAATGAGATTTGTAAATCTCGTTTGCGACTTCGCTTGGGCTGACTTCATAGCCATAACAATCGGAGACGAACCGCACATATTCGTCAGCCAAATCAGCGATTTCCTCGTCCACTTGGAGGGCGATGCGGCGAGTTTGTTTGCGCCGAATTGAGATTGAAGGTTTGAAGGCGGGCGAGTTTCCCGAATCGATTTTGACCGGGGGTTTTTCGTTAGTTTTTTCTAAAACTTCTTGCATTTGTTTGATTCCTTTTTGATTGAAATTGGATTTTCGGAAGCCCGCGCCGATTGAATTTGAAGGGTGGAAATCCACGCGGAAAATTAAGCAGCACGACGTTCAAAATGGGTTAATCAACCGCCGTGCCAGAGCCTTTCAATGGGCATTTGCCGAAGCCGAAAACGGGTGCGAAAAACGCATTTCAAAAATTTTTAAGTGGCGCGTTTTTGATGTATGACAAGTAGCAGTAAAAATGCCATCTTCTTGCGCTTTAAATAAAGCAAAATAAAGAGTTGGACTTGCAAGCGTGCAAGAAAATGAAAAACCGGCGATTTTCGCGCCACCTAAATTTGCAAAACTCCATATTTATCGGCGTTTTAGGCGATTTAAGCCGCCTTTTATAAAAAATAATTTTTCTTGCGCTTTAAGTAATTGAAAGAATTACTTTTACATTGAGCCGTGTTTTTCCTTCACCTGCTAAACAGTTGATTATGAAAGAGAACCGCGCTTGCAAAAAAGCGCAAGAATTTCGATTGGTTTTTCGCGCGGCAAGCAAATTGCTTTGAAGCCTATCCGATACTGCAAATTCTGTTGGAATCAGCACTAAAATTCGATGAAAGACGAAAACAAATTTTTGACGCGCAGCCGCGAGCGCGAAAGCTGGAAAAAGAAGTTGGCGACAAAGCCGAAAAAAGAAGCAAAAGCGAAAGCGATTTTTTTTCGTCCGAATCTGTCCGACGACCTTGCCATCCGTGAGCTGGCGGAAATGACGGGCGAGACGAAAAACACGATTGTCGAAAAGCTCGTCGCCGCAGCTCTGCACAATAAAACCTTTACGACGCAGAAACTCGAAGAACAGAAAACTTCTTTAAGGAGGCTTGAAGATAAAACTCAGGATGTTGCCGACAATCAATTTGAAATCGTCCGCCTGATCGAAGAAATCCGCCGCGAATCGAAGGCGCAGGAACGGCTCACGTCTTCCCTTTTAGGCGAGATTTATTGTATGGCTCACACCGCCGTTTCGCTTTTGAGAACCGCGCTCTTACAAATACTCGGCATCGCGCTGGAAAACCCCGCGCCGCCGGCGCAGGTTTTGGCATCGTTCGACGAGACGAGCGATCTGACGATTGCCCGCAGCCTTCAGGATTTAGAAAAGTCGTGCGCGCATCACCAGATTAAAACCGAAAAATTCGCGGGCGAAAATCTCTTTTGGAAAACAAAATTGAGAAAAACCAGTGAGGCGGCAAAAGCAGAATAATTCTTGAAATTTAACCGAAATGATTATCAGCATAAAATCGAGCGCGTCGGGAGGCAGCAGTCGCGGGCTGGTCCATTACCTCGCTCACAGCAAGCTCGACCGCGAGAAAGAAGGCATCGAGCGGCGCGAGTTTTTTAACGAAGCCGAAAACGATTTGGACGTTCGCGCGGCGAACCGTCATTTAAGCCTCGACGAGTCTCGTCCGAAATCGGAAGAACTGCTGCACGTCGTCATCGCGCCGAGCAAAGAAGAAATGGAGAGCGTCGGCGACGATTTGGAATCAAAAAAAACTGCGCTTCGCTCGGTCGTTCGAGAAACCGTCGCCCGTCTTGAAAAAGAGGTAAAGGCGCGAAATCTGAAATGGATCGCCGTCGCGCATTTCAACACCGACAATCCGCACGCGCATCTCGCCATTCAAAAACAATTTATAAATGAGGAAGGCAAAACGGAAATTCTGCGGATAAATCGGCAGATGCTTCATTACAACGAGCGGAGCGCAAACGGCGAGAAAAAGCTGCATAAGGGCGCGCTTGTTTTAGCCGCCGAAAATAAAATCGAAGCGATTGCCGGCGAGCGGCAAAAAGCGCGGGAAAATGAAAAAAGTTTTGAATCGAACAAAGTCGCCGCAAGATCGCAATCGGAAACGGAAAATTCCAAACAATTTTCCGCCGTAAATTCGCCTGAAAATTCAAATTTCAAAGAGCGTCGAATTTTAGCCGAAGAAATGCTCGTCGCGGCGGAAATCCGCCGGCGGACACGTAACATCGAAAACCTCGTCGAACACGGCGACAAAAAACGCTTCAAAATCAAGGACGATCAGACCAGTAAGGCGCGCCACGTTTCCCTTTTTGACATCGAGCGAAAAATAGAAATCATCAGCCGCCGAAAAGCCCGGTTCACGCAGCCGAACGACGCGGAAAAGCGCGCCGAACTTGGCGCGAAAATTGCGCTGGAGATGCGCGTCCAGCACGAGCCGGTTATTCGTCAGCTCGAAACGATACGCCATCACGTTTTAGGGTTTGAAAATCGCTACTTAACGCAAGCGCAGGAAAAACACACGCGCCTCAACAGCCAAAAACTCCTCATCGAAAAAAAG
>JALZOH010000060.1 GCA_030857305.1 Acidobacteriota bacterium | reverse complement strand
GATTTCTTGTTCGGGAGCAATCGGATTAACGTTTGGGGTGTCGGTCAGAGGATTTGCGACCTGTTTATCAACCGGGTTTGTTTGTTGCCCATTAATTGGAAAAACAAACACCAAAAAAATGAAAATTAAAGTTTTTAATAAATTTTGAAGACGCATGAGATTGAATACTACGCAAATTTGATGCTATCACGAACCAATTCGAAAATTAAAAATACGAACCGGGATTTTTTCGTTATAATAATCTAATTTTTTACAACAAAACTAAAATTTTCCAAATATGAATCAACCGAGCGTTTTAATTGTCGAAGACGAAGAATTGATGCGCCACATCCTGCGTCAGTTGCTGGAAGAAGAAGGCTTCAGTGTTTTGACCGCCGATAGTGCCGAGAATGCACTGGAAATTTATTCGACATCCGACATCTCCGTAATCTTGACAGATATTAAAATGCAAGGAATGGACGGGCTTGGGCTGCTCGACCAAATAAAAAGTATTGATAAAGACGCGTTGGTGATAATTATGACGGCGTATTCGTCGGTTGATTCCGCCGTTGCAGCGCTCCGCAAAGGCGCTTATGATTACATAACCAAGCCGTTTGTTAACGAGGATTTACTGCAAACCATTAAGAATGCGATTCGGACTAAAGAGCTTTTTCGGGAAAATCGGGTATTGCGCCGCGAATTAGATAATCACTACAGTTTTTCGGAAATCATTGGCACGAGCGCGATTTTACAAAACGTCTTTCGGATTGTCGAAAAAGTCGCCGACACCAATGCCGCCGTTTTAATTCAAGGTGAAAGCGGGACGGGCAAGGAACTTATCGCCAAAGCTATTCATTTCAAAAGTTCACGCGCTGCAAAACCCTTTCTTGCGGTTAATTGCGGAGCATTATCCGAATCCCTACTTGAATCAGAGCTTTTTGGACACACGAAAGGCTCCTTTACCGGCGCAACCACTGACAAAAAAGGTCTTCTTCGTTCGGCTGACGGCGGTACTTTGTTTCTTGACGAAATCGGCGAGATGCCTCAACCGCTGCAAGTTAAACTGCTTCGTGCGCTCCAGGAACAGGAAGTAACTCCTGTCGGTTCAAGTTTGGCAGTAAAGTTTAATGCTCGAGTAATTTCGGCAACTAATAAAAATTTAGAAAAAGAAGTAGTCGCGAATAACTTTCGGGAAGATTTATTTTATCGCCTGAACGTAATTGAAATTTTTCTGCCGCCGCTTCGGGAAAGACGTGAAGACATACCGCTTTTGACCAAACACTGCATTTCAAAAATTTCACGCCAGCAAAATAAACCTGAGAAACCGATTACCAGAGAAGCGATGTCGGCGTTGATAAATTTTGATTGGAAAGGTAATGTCCGTGAACTGCAAAATGCGGTTGAGCGGGCATTTATTTTGAGCAATGATGAAATAGAAATGGATAATCTACCGCCAAAAATAAAAGCTAACGCGGAAAACAGTTTTGAGATTCACGACCCGCAAGGCTTGCGCCCAACTTTGGAAGAAATCGAACGCCGCTATATTTTAGAAATCCTGAATTCGGTCAAGGAGGATAAAACAGAGGCGGCAGAAATTCTTGGTATTGATTTATCGACGCTTTACCGGAAGTTAAAGCGTTTTGAAGTCATTTAAGTTAAAACGAAGTGAGTTCAAGAACAAAATAGTTTGTGTTGGCGATGTGCGTAAACTTTCCTTTATTAAATTGTTCCATGAAAAAATCATCGGCAGCATAAGCATTTCCTTTCAAAGTTTCGTCGCCTGAAAGCTGGCTCTGGGCGATAAGTTCAACGGGAAACCAGCTTTCCGCGTCTATTTCGGCAGGTTTTGCCGGCGCGTATTTCTCGGCTTGGGCAATTAAAAGGTTTGATTGTTCGGAAGTAAATTTTAAAACGGCAATAATTCTTTTTTGATTAGCTGCTGAAACTCCATTTCCGTCGACTTTATTGTCTGAGTTGTTGTCCTGCCAAACAACTTCTTCGGGTTCAAAAGGCAGTTTAATTATTTTACCGAGTTCTTCGACATCATCACTAACAGAGCTGGAATGATTGGCATTTTGAATGTTGTCTGAAGTAGAAATATTTTTGTTAACTTCTCCCCCGCCGCCACACGCACTAAATAAAACTACTGTCGCAATAAGAACAAAAATTATTCCGGCAGCTAAAGTTTTCATTTATCGATTGTAGAAATAATAGATAATTATTGCAATTCCTTGAAAAGTTGATTGCCGAAAGTTCATATCCGTTGTAAATTACGAAAATGCTTCTCTTTCGCCGCATACGGGCTTTTATTATCCGCGATTTTCAACTGGCGCTTTCATACCGAGTCGAATTTTTTATCAAAATCCTCTGGATTTTAGGTATTGTGACGACGTTTTTCTTTATCTCGCGCATTTTTGCGGGTTTTCCGCTGGCTCGATATGAACAATGGCAAAATCCCCTGACCGCGTGGCTGACCGGAATGGCGATGCTCAATTATTTTTTCGTTGGTTTTTCAAGTCTTGCCAACGCGATTCGCCAGGAACAGATGCAGGGGACGCTGGAAAGCGTTCTTCTTACGCCGATTAATGTTCCGACAGTAATCATCTCAAGCTCGGCGTGGGCTTATGTTGATGCGACCTTTAATTCGTTTTTATATCTATTTTTCGGGTGGCTCTTTTTCAATGTAAAATATCAGGGCAGCTTACTTCTCGCATTTTTTATTTTAATTTTAACAACATTGGTTTTGGCTTGTTTGGGAATTTTGTCGGCAAGTTTTACGATGGCTTTTAAGCGCGGCGACCCTTTTGCAATATTGCTCGGAGCCGGAACGGCGCTTTTTTCCGGCGTTTTTTACCCCAAGGAAATGCTCCAGGAAGCATTGGGCGAAACCGGCGGCAAAGCTTTATCTTTTGTCAATCCTTCAACGCACGGACTTGACGCGATTCGCGGTGTTTTGATTGAGGGGAAAGGTTTTACCGAACTACAAACGCCGCTGCTCACGCTTTTAGTTTTTTTGGTTATTCTGCTTCCCTTTTCGCTCTGGATTTTTGGACGAGCGATAAAGCGTGCCAAACGCGAAGGCAGCTTAATTCAATACTAACTCTAACGGGAAAACTGAAATGTTTTTAATTTTTTGTTTTCATTTTTCCATTTTCCGTAATTGCTCTTGCTTTGCGAGTTTTTCAGCCTTAAACTAATATGAAATTTAAATTTAAAAATTTTGGAAGCATCCCTTCAAGGTATTAAAAATGGCAGAAGTAAAAGAAGCAATTTCAGAATTACAAACGGAAAAAGAACGATGGGAAACGGAGACTCTTCAAAAAGTTTTGGACAAAAGTCCTGAAAGAAAACAATCTTTTGAAGGTATTTCGCTCGAACCGGTCAACAGGCTTTACGCCCAAGCCGATTTGGAAATGATTGACCGAAAAAAAGAAATTGCTTTTCCCGGCGAGTTCCCATACACGCGCGGCATTCATCCGACCGGTTACCGCGGACGGCTTTGGACAATGCGCCAGTTCGCCGGTTTTTCGTCGCCTGAGGAAACAAATGCGCGTTTTAAATATCTGATGACGCAGGGTCAAACAGGTTTGAGCGTGGCTTACGATTTGCCCGCTCTGATGGGACTTGACGCTGATTCGCCGCTTTCGGAAGGCGAAGTCGGTAAATGCGGCGTGGCGGTTTCTTCCCTTTCAGATTTTGAAACTTTGTTTGACGGTATTCCGCTCGAGCAAGTCACGGTTTCGCAAACGATTAACGCGCCTGCCTCGATTTTTCTTGCAATGTATTTAGTGGTCGCCGAAAAGCAGGGAGCGGATTTCACAAAGATTTCGGGAACGCTGCAAAACGATATTTTGAAAGAATATATTGCGCAGAAGGAATGGATTTACCCGATCAAGCCGGCAATGAAACTGGTGATTGATACGTTTGAATATTGCATTAAACACGTTCCAAAATACAACCCGATTTCCGTTTCCGGCTATCACATCCGGGAAGCCGGAGCGACGGCTTTGCAGGAATTAGCTTTCACTTTGCGCGACGGCGTGGAATATGTTCAATACGGCGTTGAGCGCGGTTTGGACGTTGACGAATTCGTGCCGCGCATCTCGTTTTTCTTTAACGCGCACAATGATTTTTTTGAAGAGATTGCCAAATATCGCGCCGCCCGCGTCGTCTGGGCGAAAACGATGAAAGAGCGTTTCGGCTCGAAAAACCCGCGCACGATGCAACTTCGTTTTCACACCCAAACCGCAGGTGTTTCATTAACCGTTCAGCAGCCGTTAAATAATATTGCACGCGTAGCTATTCAAGCGCTCGCCGGAGTTTTGGGCGGAACGCAATCGCTGCACACCGACGCTTACGACGAAGCGCTCGCTTTGCCAACCGACCAGGCGGCGCTCATTGCTTTGCGCACGCAGCAAATCATTGCCGAAGAGACCGGCGTGGTCAATACGGTTGACCCGCTTGGCGGAAGCTACTATGTGGAATCATTAACGCAGAAAATGGTGGAAGGTTGTTTTGATTATTTCGACAAAATTGATGGTTTCGGCGGAATGGTCGAAGCTGTCGAAGCCGGATTTCCCCAAAGAGAAATTCAAGAATCGGCGTATCAATACCAAAAAGCCGTCGAGCGCAGCGAGCAAACCATTGTTGGCGTGAACAAATACCGGATGGACGACGAATTTTCCAAAATTGAGATTTTGCAGCTTGATGAAAACGTCCGCGAGCATCAATTGGAGAGGTTGGAACATACAAAAAAATCCCGGGACAAGGGCGCAGTCGCCAACGCTTTAGAAAAACTCAAAAAAGCAGCACAATCAAATGAAAACACGATGCCCGCGATGATTGAAGCGGTAAAATCTTACGCCACTGTCGAAGAAATTTCCGTTGCGCTCCGCGATGTTTATGGCATTTATGAAGAACCTGCGTTTTAATTGAAAATAAAAAATCTTATTTTCTTTGTTATCAAGTAGCGTAAATCACATTGAATGTTGGAGACACTCCAGTAAACCTTAAAACAATTGGCAAACCGCATTCAAATTTATTGAATCATATTAATTGAAATGCTGAGCCCAACCGTCATCGCTATTCCCTTATTCGCGCTTTTGATTGCTGTCGAGGCGTATCTTGTGATACGCGAGAACCGCGAAAATTTTGACCGTAAAGATACTTGGACAAACATTTTTATCGGTTTGATGAGCGTGGTTTGGGGTGCGCTTTTCGGGTTAGTTACGGGCTATTTTTATTTGATGATTTACGAAATAGCGCCGTATAAAATGCCGATGAACATTTGGTGGGCGTGGGCGATTTTGCTTTTTGTGGATGATTTTGCTTATTACTGGTTTCACCGATTCAGCCATGAAATTCGTTTTTTCTGGAATTTTCACGTCGTTCATCATTCCTCAAATCAATACAATTTGAGCGTAGCCGTTCGCCAGAGCTGGTTTAGCGGCATGGCACAATGGGTTTTTTATCTTCCGGTTGCCCTGCTTGGATTTCCGTTTTGGGCATTTGCGACAATGCACGGTTTGAATCTAATTTATCAATTTTGGATTCACACAAAGTTAGTTGGCAAGCTCGGATTCCTTGAAAAAGTTTTAAATACTCCATCACATCATCGCGCTCATCATGGCGTGAATAATCAGTATCTAGACAAAAATTATGCAGGTATTTTTATTATTTGGGATAGAATGTTCGGAACTTTTGTTGAGGAAACCGAAACAGTTCGCTACGGTATCATTACGCCACTGACAAGCTATAATCCGCTCTGGATAAATTCACACGGTTGGGCTGAAACCTGGGCGGCGATACGCACAAAAAGCACATTGCGGGGCAAACTGCGTTGCGTGTTCGGCACACCCGCAATGGAATTTCAAGAGAGATTAGATAAAGCAAGTCGCGATAGGTTAATATCAAATTAATTTATGAATCAAAGAAAAATTAGAGTTTTGGTAGCAAAACCCGGTCTTGACGGGCATGATCGCGGCGCCAAGATTATCGCTCGAGCTTTGCGTGATGCGGGAATGGAAGTTATCTATACGGGACTTCGCCAAACACCGGAAATGATCGCTACAGCGGCGCTTCAAGAAGACGTTGATGCGGTTGGCATCTCAATTCTTTCAGGCGCGCATAATACGCTCTGTCCACGCATTGTAAACCTTCTGCGCGAAAATGGGATGGAGGATACGCTTGTTTTAGTTGGCGGTATTGTGCCGCAGGAAGATATTTTGACATTAAAAGAAAAAGGCGTATCTGAAATTTTTCTGCCCGGAACTTCAACCGAAGATATTGTCAGGTTTATCAACGAAAATGTGAGAACTGAAATTTAGTCACTTCTATATATTTGGAATAAAATTTGCTACGAAATGTTTTAGACTCCCAAATGTGAATCAAAATCATTCATTACGGAAGTTTTATTCACATATTAATAAAAAATTACAACAAATGAGGTATTTAATTATGAAAAAGACAATAGGTATTTTCTTCGCTTTCGCAATGGTTCTTTCATTGGCTTTTATCGGTGATGCATTTTCATCCGGCAACCCGCTTTCGGTACAGGCACAAACTATGACTCAGACACAAACAGGTAATGTGACGGTTACCCGAAGAAGAAGAGGTGTTGCATCGAAAACTTACCGCGGAGCCAAATATGTCGGTCGTAAAACTGTCTCAGGGGCAAAGTATGTCGGCAGAAAAACATATCAGGGCGGTAAATATGTCGCCAAAAAAGGTTATCAAGGCGGTAAGTATGCCGGCAAAAAAACGGTTCAGGGAACAAGATATACCGCTCATAAAACAAAACGTGGAGTAAAATCTGTCGCGAGCCGAACGAAAAAGATTTTTAATTAATCCTTTACTTATCTAATTTAAAATAGGCGGTCACAATTTGTAAAATGATTGTTGACCGTCTTAATTTTTTGTCTTTTAATTGATGTCTTATGAAAGAAAAAATTCGAGTGGCGAGCGGACAAGGTTTTTGGGGCGATTTGCTTTCGGCTCCGGTTGATCAAGTGCGCGGCGGACAAATTGATTACCTGATGTTGGATTATTTGGCAGAAGTTACGATGTCCATCATGCAGAAACAGCGTTCGCGCGATGCAAACGCCGGATATGCAAAGGATTTTGTTTCTTTAATGCGCGAGATTTTGCCGGATTGCGTTGAAAAAGATATTAAAGTTTTATCCAATGCTGGGGGCGTGAATGTCGAAGGCTGCGCCCAAGCAATTCGTCAGACGGCACAAGAAATTGGGCTCTCAGGAAAAGTAAAAATTGGTGTTGTCACCGGCGACGATATTTTGCCGCGTCTTGACGAATTTTTAGATAAAGGAGTTGCGATTAACAATATGGACACGGGCGAATCGCTCGCTTCCATCCGCTCTAAGGTTCAAAGCGCAAATGTCTATCTTGGCGCGCGTCCGCTTGTCGAAGCCCTGGGTAAAGGCGCGCAGATTATTGTTGGCGGACGCCTTACAGACACAGGGTTGACGCTTGCCCCCCTGATGCACGAGTTCGGTTGGACATTTGAAGATTGGAACAAAGTTGCGACCGGAACGATTGCCGGACATATTATCGAATGCGGGGCGCAGGCATCGGGCGGAAATTGTCAGTTCGACTGGCAAAGCATCCCTGATTTAGCAAATGTCGGTTTTCCGATTGTTGAGGCGTACCCGAATGGCGAATTCGTTATTACAAAACACGAAGGAACCGGCGGGCGAGTAAATATTCCTGCCATCAAAGAACAGCTTTTGTACGAAATGGGCGACCCGCATAGCTACATCACGCCCGATGTTGTCGCCGATTTTACGACGATTCAGCTGAAGGACGATGGCGAAAACCGTGTTCGTGTTCACGGCATTGAAGGCAAGCCGAACACCGATTTTTACAAAGTTTCCATCGCTTATTCGGGCGGCTGGAAAGCCGTCGGAACCCTCGTCTATTCTTACCCCGACGCCTTACAAAAAGCGCAATTAGCGGATAAAATTTTGCGCTCGAGATTGGATAAATTAGGTTTGCAGTTCGAAGTAATCTTAACCGAATTTGTCGGCGTCAACGCTACTCACGGACATCTCGCGGGCGAAGCGGCAAAGGATATTCCCGAAGTTCAACTGCGGGTCGGAGTACGCGGTCAAAACAAAGCAGACGTTGAACGATTTACCAAAGAACTCGCGCCGCTTATTTTAACCGGTCCACCGTCAGTGACGGGCTTTGCAGGCGGGCGACCGAAAACGGAAGAGATTATGGCGTATTTCCCTGCTTTGATTCCTAAGAGTTTGATTGAAACAAAAGTCGAGATTTTGGATGCCTAATACCCGAATAACGTGAGCGAAACAGAATACGCGCAAACTCAGATTTAACGAGCAATGTGTTTTAATAAAGTAACTGCTTCGCGCTCACATCCGCTGACTTATTAGACGCTAATTAGGGAAGATTAAGACAAGTACACTTTAAATAAACGAATTAGATTGGCACTCTGTGTCATTCAAGTGCCGCTTTTAATTTGAATGAGCAGAAAGCGATTAGCAGTGAGCAGATTTTTAAGTTTGCTCACTGCTATTTGTTTTCCCGTGATTGCGAGAGAATAGAATTTGTATCCGACTTCTTCTGTAATTCACGGCTGACGCGAGCGGAGATTTACTCGATTCCTATTTTCTTCATCCAGTTTCGCTGTTTCCGTTCAACCTCTGCTTCGTATTTAGTTGACCCTTCGAGTTCTCTCAGCACCGTTTTGTCATTCAACATAAAATCAGCGTAACGAGGAATCTCTCGCTCATCCAAGCCGTCCAAGATTGCAATTGCTAAAGCGTTCGCCCGCGCCGAGCGATATTGCTGCAACCGTGCGCCGTAAGCGGCAGTCGCCAAACGCGGAGAACCGATGTAGCCTAACCAATTCGGTACTTTGGCTACTTTGAATAGCTCAACCGGATTGTTCGCGGCAACCGGTGACAGCATGCGGTAGATAGGATTAACGAGGTCTGGACGCAAAAATATCAAACGGCTTGTTTCCTGAAATCCGGCGTGCTCGTCCATACTGCCTATTTCCTTCCTTTCCGATTCTGAAAGGTCCAGGTTCAGCGGCGTCAGTTTCAGGTTAAATAATTGTTCCGGTCTAGGTTCGAGTCCATGTAAATTAACCATGATTCCGCCATACATATCGCGGAAATAATCTCCGGCTTGGTCTAGCATTTGATTGTGAAATGGCGAGCCGTGACCGTGCATTACGAAAATTCGGCGAAATCCCTGCTCTCCGAGTTCGGTAGCTAAATCCATAAAAACGGCTCGCAGCGTCGTCCGGC
>JALZOH010000428.1 GCA_030857305.1 Acidobacteriota bacterium | reverse complement strand
ACCGTTGTGGATGCGAATTTTAACTGCGACTTTATCTGCGCTTGGCTCGCTCCAGACGAGTGTTTTTAATCCGTTAAGAAGTTTTTCCTGACGCGGACTTTGAACTTTTACCGTTTGCCCGAATGAAAACGAGGCGGTTAGGAACAAAAAAGCAAATAATGTCGTAAATTTTGACGGAAGGTGTTTAATATTCATCGTATTTATATTATAAAGTGTAGAAGCGCAAACTGTTAGTTGCTCGATTTCAGGATTTTAGTTGTCAAACAGTTGTCAAAACATTGTTTTATCAATTTGCGTAAAGATGCGCACCGCAAAGAAAATTTTAGATTGCATCAGGCATCGCGTCAAACCTTAGAAGCATCTATCAATTTGTTATATTTTAACGGGTGTAGAGTTGCTGAAGTTTAAGTGTTGCTTAACATCTGAAGAAAACACGTTATAATAATTCCAGATGAATGAACATTTGTTCGAGGCTTTATCAAAAAACAAAATTAAAGCATTAAGTTTGTGAGGTTAGAAAGATGGGAAAAATTGTAAAATATTGTGCCGCTTGTGACGAAAGCTTTGCCGAGAAATTCGGGTTTTGCCCGAATTGCGGGCAAGCTATGTCGGCGTTTGAAATGAATCCGATGGTAGGGCAAACGGGGCTAATTGAAGAAACAACGGGAAGCGCTCCGGAGACTTCAAATTTTGAAGATCAAACGCCTTCAGCAAATTCTTTTGAAAATTCTCCGGTAGTTGAATCACCACCCAGTTTAAATGTCGTGCCTTTTTCCACAAAGGAATCACAAACTTTCACCTCCGAAAATAAGACTGAAAGTTTTACTGATAATGCTTTGGAAAGTTCGGCAATCGCACCGGAGGTCGAAAATCTTAAGGTAAAAAAAGCGGCGGCGGGCAGTGGAAACGGTGATGATTATTACGCATCAACTTACGATTCTCCAAAAATTGTCAGCGCGCCGGTATCGGTTAAAGATGACGGATTTCGCGTGACCGTGATGGAAGAAAAGAACGTCAAACAGCGCAATCTTTTGCTGCTCGGTTCGATGTTTTTTATGATTACGCTCTGTCTCGGCGGCGTTGTTTACTCACTTTTTGCCAAAGACCTGTTTATCGGCGCCATCGATGACGGCGGAATGTTCGCTTTTGTTCCGGTAGTTGATGAACCACCGATGGAAGTTGAAGAAAAGCCGAAGCCAAAAAATGACAAAGATGCTGGCGGCGGTGGCGGCGGCGGTCGAAAGGAAGAGACGCCTACTTCAAAAGGAAGACTAGCGACACAAACAGAAGAACCTTTGCTCGCGCCAACCAAAACAATTCCGCAAAAAGATAATTTTGAGTTAAAACAAATTGCTTCAACGCAAGGGAATATCAAGCGAAAAGCCACTGAAGAAGCGTACGGCGACCCGAATTCAAAATATACGCTGTCGTCTGACGGTACAGGTTCGGGCGGCGGGCAAGGTTCCGGAACCGGAACCGGTCAGGGAAGCGGACGCGGAACCGGCGAAGGTTCAGGAATCGGATCGGGAAGCGGCAGTGGACGCGGAACTGGAAACGGTGGCGGAACGGGTGCTGGTGATGAAGGAAGACGTGTGGCAACTTCGCCTCCGCCTCCACCGCCGAAAAAACCTGAACCGGTTGGCGTTACCGAAGGCGTCAAAATTCTTGCCAAGCCGCGCGCTAATTATACCGACCAGGCTCGACAAAACCAAGTGCAGGGAACAGTTACGTTGCGCGTAACTTTTTCCGCCAGCGGACAAATTGCGGGCATTTCTCCAGTGAGCGGCTTGTCTTACGGTTTAACTGAACAAGCGATTGCCGCCGCGCGCTCAATTAAATTTGAACCTGCCAAGAAGAATGGCGTGCCTTATACGGTAACCAAACAAGTTCAATATAGTTTTACAATTTATTAAAAATTGCTTCAAATCAAAAATCGCGAGTCAAAGTTAACTTTGACTCACGATTTTTTACAAGTTGCGAAGGATTAATCGCCTAAACCAAAGAATTTTTTTATCGAATCAAACACTCCCGCCTTATTAATTTTTTCCACATCATCATTGTTTTCAGTATTTAGTGTTTCCAAAAATGCCCGACGTTCGTCAATTAGTTGACTAAAACTCTGCACCAGTTCAGGATTTCTTTCAAGAATCGGCTTGAGACATAGGTTGCTGATTTCCAGAACTTCGATTTCATCTTCGACCACAACCGTAGCGGTACGCGGTTCGCCCGTAAAAAGTCCCATCTCACCGAAAAAGTCGCCTTCGTGTAATTTTCGGATGTTTTTTGCCGCTCCTTCTTCTTTTATCTGAACGGAAACCGCGCCGCGGTGAATGACAAACATTGATTTGCCCTGCTGTCCCTGCCTGACAATAGACTCGCCGGGCGCAAAAACTCTGATTAAACTTGATTCGGCAAGCTCTCTGGTTTCTTCGTCCGACAGTGGCGCGAAAATCGGCACGTTGCTGAGGCGTTCAAAAATCTCGTTGGTCGTTTCGACAAAAGCATTCTCCTGCATTTTGGTTTCGATATGGAGAGTGCGCGTCGGATATGCAAATTCGATTTTCTCGCGCTGGAAGGCATACCAGATACGCTGGCGAACAAGGGCGTCGGTGTCGTTAAACTTTGAATAATCTTCAATCCAATATTTTATTTCCCAATCGATACCGTTGTCGCCTAAGTTTCTGACGCGGACAATCGGGCGCATTTTCGGCGAAACATTTTCAACCTGGCGGACGACTTCGCGGATCACCTGAGCGGTCTTCGCCGGCGAATTGGCGTAAAGCGTATTGAAGAAAACGAGACGGGCATTTAAGTTGTCGCGCGGCGCAACCTCAATC
>JALZOH010000427.1 GCA_030857305.1 Acidobacteriota bacterium | reverse complement strand
GCATTATGGGATTTACAAAAGAAAAAGCTTTTGATCGCGCGAGATAGGTTCGGAGAAAAGCCGCTTTATTACGGCGCATTTGACGGGAAACTTATTTTCGCGTCCGAGCCGAAAGTTTTACTGCAAAATCCGCACGTCAAAACCGAAATCAACCTCGACGCGTTTCGGCAATATCTTTCGTTCGATTACGTTCCCGCACCGCATTCGATTTACAAAAATATAAATAAACTCCCCGCGGCGCATCTTTTAATTTTAGAAAACGGTGAAATAAAAACGCGGCGTTACTGGAATTTAAGTTTTCACAAAAACGGAAATTCGCCGACGATCAAAGAAGCGTCCGAACAGCTCAAAGAATTGCTTGCCGATTCGGTCAGAATGCGGCTCGTGTCAGATGTTCCGCTCGGCATTCTACTCTCCGGCGGAGTTGATTCTTCCGCAGTTGCGGCTTTTGCTACGCAGTTTTCAACCGAAAAAGTGAAGACGTTTTCCATCGGTTTTGAAGAAGATTCCTTTGACGAATCGAAGTTTGCTCGCGCCGTTGCGGCGCATCTCGGAACGGAGCATTACGAAGATAAATTGAGCGTCGAAAAGGCGGCGGATTTAATTTCAGAAATCGGCGGCTGGCTTGATGAGCCGATGTCTGACGGCTCGCTCCTTCCGACGCTTCTGCTGGCGCGGTTTGTCAAAAAATACGTGACAGTGGCGCTCGGCGGCGACGGCGGCGACGAAATTTTCGCCGGTTATCCGATGTATTTCGGACATAAAATGGCGCGTGTTTATGATTCGATTCCGCGCTTTTTGCGAAGCGGCTTGATTGAGCCCATTGTCAACAACTTGCCGGTCAGCACGAAGAATCTTTCGTTTGATTATAAAGCGAAACGCTTTGTTGCGGCTTCAAAATATGATTTGGTTACGCGCCACCATTCTTGGTTTGGCTCATTTTCGATTGACCAACAAAATGAATTATTGAGCAAAGATGTTCTAGCGCAAACTTCAAGCGACATTTATAAAGGAGCGAAAGATTTATTGAAAATCACGGACGCTCAAAATGAAATCGAGCAGATGCAGTTTTTGGATATGAATTTTTATATGGCGGAGGATATTCTGACAAAGGTTGACCGCGCTTCGATGGCGGTTTCACTCGAAGTTCGCGCACCGTTTCTTGATCCGCGCGTAGCGGAATTCGCCGCAAGCTTGCCGCCGGAATACAAATTAAACGGCAATAAAGGCAAATATATTTTGAAAAAAGCCGTTGCGGATTTGTTGCCGAAAACTATTTTGCAGCGTCCCAAAAAGGGCTTCGGTATTCCGATTGCGGAGTGGCTCAAAAACCGTCTAAATCCATTGATGCACGATTTGCTTGGGATTGATAGATTAAAGAATCAAGGCTTATTCAATGCCGATTTCGTGCAGAAACTTATTAAAGAACACGAGCAAAATATTGCCAGCCACCACAAGCAGCTTTGGACTCTGCTCGTCTTTCAGCTTTGGCATGAAAATTTCTTTCTTAAAAATCGTTGAGTTATCATACGGTCAAAAAATAAGCGAAATTCAACTGACTAAAAGGTAAGTTGTGCAAATAATTAACCGCCTTCGTTTAGTAAAATAGAAACTCACAATAGAAAGAACGACAGCGCCGCAAAAACAATTTGAATGGTGAATGTTAAAAGGTAAGTGGTAATATTGCCGCTTACCTTTTACTTTTTATGAATAATTCCACACTGATTTTATTGATTGTTTTGTTTTTTATCACCAGCGCAATCGGTGTTGTCACGGGCAGCAATTCTTTGATCACTGTGCCAGTAATGTTTCAGTTTGGCATTGATCCGAAAATCGCCGTCGCCACCAATATGTTCGGGCTCACGTTTATGAATATTGGCGCGATTATTCCCTTTATGAGGCAGGGCGCAATAGATTATAGAAAAATGTCGCCGCTCGTTGTTTTAACAATAATCAGTTCGGCAATTGGCGCGCTTCTCGTCGGACTAATCACGAGCCAGAGTATCAAATTAATTGTTTCGGTGGCGATGATTGCCGTAACAATTTTTACGCTTCTTAAGCCGGACGCCGGCATTGCGAAAATGGAAGATGTCACACAACGCGCGAAAATTTTGGTCTTTATTTTGACATTTTTTTTGGGAATTTACGGCGGGCTTTACAGTGGCGGTTACACAACGATGTTGACAGCAGTTTACGTCGCTTTTTTCGGTTTGACATTTTCGGAAGCGGTCGCCTCGACAAAATTTATCAACGTTTTTTCGTCACTCGTCGCGACTGTAATTTTTATGTGGCAAGGTTTAGTTGATTACCGGTTAGGTTTAATCTTAGCCGTCACAATGTTTATCGCGGCTTACGTCGGTGCAAAAACCGTGACAAAATTGAATGACGTGTGGCTCAAGCGAATTTTTATCACGACTGTTTTAGTTTTAGCCGTAAAAACAATCTTTGATTTTATTTAATTGAACTGCAGAAATACATGGCAGTAAGGAAAACCGGCGCGGAATTCAACAGTGCAACAATTAATATCGTTATTTCAAATACTTTGAAAATCGTCGAATTTTCAAAGTAAAAGTAAACAGCAACATGAAAATTAATTTTTCTAATCCTTTTCCAACCTTTTTATCGCTGTTAATTCTTCTTTGTTATAATATTTAAGTTATGAAAATAGCAGTAGCAATGAGCGGCGGCGTGGATTCTTCTTCGGCGGCGGCGCTTCTCAAAGAACAGGGACACGAACTCGTCGGTTTTACAATGCAATTGTGGAATCAGCGGCGCGGAATTTCGACTGACGAAAACGGCGACCCGCTGCCGTCGCGGTGCTGCTCGCTCGACGACGTTTATGA
>JALZOH010000059.1 GCA_030857305.1 Acidobacteriota bacterium | reverse complement strand
TGCTAGTCATGATCCTAAAAGAGTTATTCACGCCTTAATACTTAAGAATATTTTATGGACGGTAATTTAACCGAAACAACACTTGTAACAGGTTGGCGGCGACATTCGCCTAACATAAGTCTGCCAGAATCTAACTCGACCGTCTCAGTGCCGCAAGGTTTGGGATTTTGGCGTAAATTATTCGCTTTCTCCGGTCCCGGCTACCTTGTCGCTGTCGGTTATATGGACCCGGGCAACTGGGCGACCGATTTGGCTGGAGGCTCGCGTTTTAATTACACACTGCTGTCTGTCATTATGATTTCCAACTTAATGGCTATTTTATTGCAGAGTCTCGCGCTTCGCCTTGGAATCGTTACGGGACGGGATTTGGCGCAAGCCTGCCGCGATCATTACTCGGCGCCCGTATCATTTGGATTGTGGATTTTATGCGAAATTGCGATTATCGCGTGTGATTTAGCTGAGGTAATCGGATCGGCAATCGCGCTTAATCTGTTGTTCGGCATTCCGCTGATCTGGGGAGTGTTGTTGACGGCTTTCGACGTGATGATTCTGCTACTGCTGCAAAATCGCGGTTTTCGCTGGCTCGAAGCCGTCGTTATCACGCTTGTTTTAAGTATCGGCGTTTGTTTTGTGGCGGAGATAATTTTCGCGCAACCCGAAATTGGTCCGATTCTCAACGGTTTTATTCCATCCGTACAAATTATCGCCAACCCGGAAATGCTCTACATCGCCATCGGTATTTTAGGCGCGACGGTGATGCCGCATAACCTTTATCTGCACTCTTCGATTGTGCAAACGCGCAATTACGAACGCACCCCGGACGGCAAACGCGAAGCAATAAAATTTGCGACTATTGATTCGACCGTCGCATTAATGTTCGCATTGTTTATCAACGCCGCGATTCTGATTGTCGCTGCCGCCACATTTTACCGCTCGGGCAATTATCAAGTTGCTGAAATTGGCGACGCTTATCAACTACTGACGCCGCTGCTCGGCGCGGCGGGCGCCAGTACGCTGTTTGCCATTGCGCTGCTTGCTTCCGGTCAGAACTCGACTCTAACCGGAACGCTCGCCGGACAAATTGTAATGGAAGGCTTTTTGAATATCAGATTGCGTCCCTGGCTGCGACGTCTGATTACGCGGTTGATTGCGATTGTTCCAGCCGTCTTCGTCACGTTTTTCTACGGCGCATCGGGAACAGCGCAATTGCTTGTTCTGAGCCAGGTTGTTTTGAGTATGCAGTTGAGCTTCGCTGTTTTTCCGCTCGTGATGTTTACGAGCGACAAACTTAAAATGGGCGAATTTGTCAATCCTCTATGGCGAAAAGTTTTGGGTTATAGTGTTGCCGTCGTCATCGCCGGACTCAATGTGTGGCTGCTAGTACAGACTTTTGGCGGATGGTTAAGTTAAAAATTTTGAAACAAATCCGTGAAAGTTATTCTGCGCTCAAAACCTGAGCGACAGTTTCTTTTTTCAAACCCTTACCGTGACGATTATTGTAATCACCGATGGAAATTTGCGGGTCGCGCCAGGCATCGAGGTGTCCGACCTGGTGAACGCATTGAATCGTGCAGGTGGGAGCGCACCATTTTTCCGTCATATATTCGCGCCGCATATCTTCATGTGTGTATTCGAGTAGCGGAATCCCGGGCGTTCCGCGCTGCTGCGAACACCAACTAACGATTCCTGCTTCGTCAACATATAAATATCTCGCACCCGCTCGACAACGCCATTCGTATTCTTTACCGTCAATAAGATTGTCCTGAAACCAGTTCCAACGCGCGTAACTTCGCGTGCCTTTGGCTTTGATTTCTTTATAAACTTCCTTTTCTCTTGGCGTTAAACCTTTGATTAAACCATCGCCGTCGTGGATTACTCCAACGGTTGAAGAGAAACCGAGTTCAACGGCGCGATTGGCAATAATTAACGCTTCTTCTGGATTTGCCACGCCGCCGCCGACCACCGAGTTGATATTGACCTTAAATTCCGCGTGTTCAGCTAAATTTTTTAATTTACCGTCAAGAACTTTCAAACTCTTTTTGGAAACGTCGTCTGGGTTGACGTTATCAATCGAGATTTGCAGATAATCGAGACCGACTTCGTTTAAATTTTTTACTTTTTCCGGTTGAAAATAATAGCCGTTGGAAATCAGACCGGCAATCATTCCATGATGGCGTATGCGGGCGATAATATCATAAATTTCCGGGTGCATCATCGGCTCGCCGCCGGAGATAGTGATTACCGATGAACCAAATTCGGCAAGTTTATCAATCCGTTTCAGCATCACTTCAATCGCAACGGGCTCGCTAGTTTTGTCGTATTCATTGCAGTAAGTACAAGCCAGATTGCACCGCCGCATCGGGACGATGTGCACCAGAACCGGATGTTTTGTCGAAGCAAACGCGCGCACCGTGTGGCGAACTCCGCGCGTAAACCGACTGAAACTGCTTGCCTTTGGCATAATTTATTTATGGGAAAAACCGCTTATTATTTCTGCTTCACTGACAAATTTGTCTTGTCTGCCTTCGGTGATAGCATTTGCCAAGCCTACTTCTTTTATCGCCTCTAAAACAATCTCTTGAAAAAGTTCTCGTTTTTCTTTTATCATTTCAACTAAAACTTCAGTTAGCAATTCTTTCGTTTTTTCATCACTGATAGTTAATTCCATTTGTCTTTACCTTTTCGATTAATTCAAACGTAAAATTATAGTTTTTAATACGTCTCTTTTCAAATATAAGCAAAAGGCTCTGACCTAATTTAAGCCAAAGCCTTTACAAAAATCTTCAGTAACGAAACGCTTATCCTTTGACAATCTTTGTGTCTTTCGGCAGTTTTACCTCGAATTGCGAGAGGTTTATCTTGGCATTTTTCTCAAAGTCGGAAAGCAAGACAGTAGTTGTATCATTATTGCTTTCAACGACTTTCGCCTGAATCGGCATTCCGTTTCCGTCAACCCAAAGTTCCGCCATTTTAAAACTTGTCGCTTTTTTCGGTGTAAGTTCAAGTCGCCACGTCGGCACATCCCCGCTTACTTTTTCCTGTCCGAGATATTTAATCGTGTAATTTGCTTTGAGCTGGTCTTTCGACATATTCATGAACGACAACGCACCGTTCGCTTTACCATTGCCTTTCGCATCTTTGGCATTCCCTACAATTGCCTGTTTCAGACGCGGACGATAAAACACATATTTGCCATTCACCACCGCCAGAGTTTCTTCGACCGGTTTTGTCCAATCAATTCTGACCAGCGCATCGCGTCCCTTTGTCGGCATAAAAATAGAAGTTCCTTGATTCGTGTCCGATTCTTTCAGCTGGGCATTGTATTTGACCATCGTAACCTTGGATCGAAGCGTTTTCATCGCATTTCGATTTACTTCCATACGATTTAATATTTCGGGCAAAGGATTCGACGCCCGCGTTTCAGTAACAGTAAATACGCCTGAAAATAATGTCAAAATAATTGTTGCAAAACTGAATCTAAAAAATGATTTCATAATATATAACTCCTAGATAAAAAGATGTGAGAGGTTAGATTTTAGATGCTTGAAAGTAATCTTTTAAAAAATCTAACTTCTGAAATTAGCGAATATCAACTTCATAAAAAATATCACCATTAGCATTTTTTGTCTCGCGCCATTCAAGGATTTCGGCATTCTCGTTGCCACTTAATTCTCTTATTTGCCTTTCCATATTACTTTTATCAGGCGAGAAATCCTGGGCTTTGACGATGAGACGCGCGGTTTGAGTTGCAAGTTTTTCACGCTTTTCAAACCAGGCTTTCGGTGTGAGGAAAATAAAAGCTAAACACAAAAGACAAAGAACATCCCACTGCGGACTGGCGCGTTCGTATCTCCAAAGTATGATGTCTTTTAGCATAGCCGGTAGCGATTTGTCGCTATCTTACCATTTTCTATTTCTTATTACTCGTTTTCCATTATTCTCCCGTCACGCATTTGAATAATACGATTACAGTTTCGAGCGGCTTCCGGATTATGCGTAATCATTATAATAGTTTGATTAAATCGCCGGTTAAGTTCACGAAACATTTCGAGCACAATCAGGGAATTTTCACTATCCAGATTACCGGTCGGCTCGTCAGCTAGAATAATTGCCGGATTATTAATCACGGCTCGCGCCAGCGCGACTCTCTGCTGTTCGCCGCCGGACAGCTCGAGCGGTTTATTGTTAATTTTATTTTCTAATTTGAGAAGGCTCAAAACTTCTTTTCGCCGTCCGGCATTTCCGCCGTTGCCCGAATGAATTCTTTCTGCCAGACGAAGATTTCCGTCGGCTGTTAAAGTCGGAAAAAGATTAAATCTTTGAAATACAAATCCGATTTTGCGGCGGCGGATGTCGGTGCGCTGCGCGTCGGAAACTTTTGATAAATCTTCGCCGTCAACGATAATTTTCCCGCTCGTCGGTGAAAGAAGTCCGCCCAAAAGATGAAGAAGCGTGGATTTGCCGCAGCCCGATTGTCCCATTATCGCTACAAATTCACCTTGTTCAATACCGAGCGAAACTCCGCGCAAGGCATGAGTTTCCACATCTCCGATTTTGTAAATTTTAGCTAAATTCTCGGTTTGTAAAATCATTTACAGTCAGCAGTCAACAGTCAGCAGTTATCAATTTTATTACTTCTTAACCGTTGATTGTGTGGCGTTTACTTTTTTATCCAAATCAACTTCCGGCAAATTCCAGCTGTTTTCAAGGACAAAAACTTCCGGGTTATAAGTTTTGCCGATCGAGACGCTTTCCGGTGATTGATAAGTCAGGCTCATTTTGTATTTTTCTTTCGGGCGCATTACTTCAACCCGCAGAGGCAAATTATTATATTCTCCGGTGTCGGTTAAATTTCCTTCTTTGCCGTAAATAATATCCGATTCAATTTCGCCTTTGTCATCAAAAATCTGTTGTCGTGCCAGCCGTATCGAGCCGACTCTGTCGAACCAGAAACGTCTGGAAACACTCAAACTTCCGTCTTCATTTTTGCGAAGTTCATCCAAGAAATAATAGCTTCGCAAAACTCTCGCCGACGGTGTTTTTTTGCCGGTCTCGGTAATGAATTCCTCTTGCAGTGTGGCGCTCTGAACGTAAGAAAAATTTGCGGTGTCAATGGGACGCATCAGCATTGCGTCGGTAAAATGCTGCGGGCGAAGATTTGAAAAAGCATTGACATTCTTCTTCAATTCTTTGCCGTTATCAAGGTCCATATTTTGAACTTCTTCCTGCAAAGCCGAATAATCCGCGGTATTGGTGCCGATAACGAATTTTTTATATTTTCCGCTTCCGCCGTCTTCGAGAATTGCCACGCGAAACTTCTCGCCGTTTGAAGACATCTGTGCGACATCCGTTTTGATAATCGGGACTTGAACTTTTAACAAGATATTTGCCGGACGCTGAACGACGACTTCGCCATCCGCCGTTTTATATTTTTCGGCAATACCGATTTCGGCAAATGAATTGTCTTCAAATTTCAAATCCATTTTCGCCCGCATTGAATTAACTTTTGAAAAACGGCTGACTGTTTCCAGCAGAGAAGCTTGCGACGCGGATTCGGCTTTTAATAAAGTGACGGTTCGCTCTTTTGTCTTCGGACTAAAAACGCCGCAACCGCCGGAACTCAATACTAATAAAACAATGAAAAATACGGATAATTTCGATAAAGTTCTTTGATTTAACATCATCGGTGTGTGATGTTTGAAAAGATATGCTTGTTGTCTTAGAAATACTCTCAAAATAATAGTCATGTAACGTTAAATATAATTACAAAACCGAAATAATATCACGACAAAACAGTTTATCCTAATAACTAAAAGACGCGGCAGCTAAAGCATTTGTGCTTTTCACTCCGCGTTTAAAGATGTTCGCCGCCTTTTTAAAATTATCCGGTAAAATTGCCGGTCGAGCGCGTTAGGTAATCCTGCATCGTAAAGGCGAACATAATTGCCAGCCAGAAAAACCCGGCAATTGCCATCAGCCAGATGAGGCGCGAACTCCAGCGTATGTGCATAAAAATCAAACCGACGCAAACCATTTTGAAAAAAGCGATTGATAATGCCACCAAAGTATTTGCACCAGGGAAAATATGGTCAAGATCGATAAAGGCGACGGCAACCGTCAAAATTGTTCCGACCACCAGCACCCCGAAAACCATCAGGTACAAAGGTATCGCAACAATATGGTGTTCATCGTCTGAGTGGTGTTCTGAGTTTTGATCCGAATGATGTCTCACGTCTTTATCATCCATTTTTTAATGTCCTCCGCCAAAGTGTCTTCCCAAAAGATAAAGCAATGGGAAAAGAAAAATCCACACAATATCAACAAAGTGCCAGTAAAGCCCAGCCATTTCAACCGGCGCATAAAATTCTCCGGTATAACTTCCGCGCCACGCCTTCCATAGAAGCCACGACATAACCGCCAAACCGATAATCATATGGAGCGCGTGCAAGCCGGTCATCGCAAAATAAATCCAGAAAAAGATTCGTACCTTATCCCGAAATTTATCTTGATTTAACTCACCGTTAGCAAAATAACCGATTTTTTCGCTCTCGGTTAAGTAACCTTCTTCCTGCGCCTTATGTGCCAGAGATGTATCCGTCCACTGAAATTCACCGCGCTGGTTGACGTATTGATGCTCGGCGTGTTCTTCACCGTGCTCGTTTTTTTCGCCGACAGGAACTCTGAGAGATTCTCGCGGGTCATCCCTGCCTGTCTGAGAATTGAGCTCTCGCGGCGAGCGAATTTTTTCATGCGATTTTTCGGTTCTCAAGTTTAATCCGGACACCGGAACAATACCTTCGTGATATTTATCGGTGTATTCGACTGCCTTAACGCCCAGAAATGTTGCGCCGAATATCATTGTCAGGATAATTAAGATGACCTGCAGATTTCGTTTTCCAAGCTGGGCGTAATGAACCGCCAGAGCCATTGTCAAACTGCTGACGATCAGCACCAGCGTATTCGCCGCGCCGAGCCACCAATTTAAATGATTACTTCCGGCAGCAAAAGCCATCGGATATTGCGAACGAAAAACCAGATAAACGGTAAAAAGTCCGCCGAAAAACATAATTTCCTGGACGAGAAAAAGCCACATTCCGATTGAATCGGATTCCTGCTGCTGTTTCATATCTTCAAAATGATGTTGAAGACCGGGCGCGTGATAATGTTCGTCGTGTGTCTCGAAGTGTGTCGCCATATTTTTTGAATTCCAATTACGAATTAAAAACTACGAATTAATTTTTTCTCAATTGTGTTAATTCCTATTTTGAAATTAATTATTTACTATGCCGCCGGAGCAATATACTTGGTTCTTGCGTCTTCCAAATCCAAACCGCTTTCTTCACCGAATTCGTAGGCTTCCCAAAAAACAATCGGTGTTTCGTGAAAATTCTCAGTCGGCGGCGGCGATGTCGTGCGCCATTCAAGTCCGGGCAAAACCCACGGATTAGACGGCGCTGTTTTACCGAAAAAGATTGAATGGATAAAATATACTAACGGTATAAATAACCCGATCGCGAGAATAGAGGCGCCCGCCGTCGAGAAGATATTTAAAACCTGTAATTCTTCGGGGTAGGACGCATAGCGGCGCGGCATTCCCAAATAACCTAAGATAAACTGCGGGAAAAACGTCAGGTTGAATCCGACGAAAACTATTATCGCGGCAATTTTACTCCAGAACTCCGAATACAGTTTGCCCGTCATCTTCGACCACCAGTAATGCAAACCGCCGAGGTATGCCAAAACCTGCCCGCCAACCATTACATAATGAAAGTGCGCGACGATAAAATAGGTATCCGTTAAGTGGACTGTAAGTCCCATCGCGCCTAAAAATAAACCGGTCAAGCCGCCGATTAAAAACAACCCGATGAAAAATAAACCGTAAAGCATCGGCGTATCATAAGAGATTTGACCTTTATAAAGAGTCGCCGTCCAATTAAAAACCTTAATCGCTGACGGAATCGCCACCACCATCGAAAGAAACGAGAAAACCAAACCGGCGTAGATTGATTGACCGCTGACAAACATATGATGTCCCCAAACGAGAAACCCGAAAACAGCAATCGCAATCGAAGAAAAAGCGATAAACTCGTAGCCGAAAATCTTCTTACGCGAAAAGTTGGAAATCAGTTCTGAGATAACGCCCATTCCTGGCAAAATCATAATATAAACCGCCGGGTGTGAATAAAACCAGAAAAGATGTTGAAACAAAATCGGGTCGCCGCCGATTGCCGGGTCAAAAATTCCGATTCGGGCAACTCGCTCCAGAGCAAGCAGCAGAACCGTGATGGCAATCACCGGCGTTCCTAAAATCATCACCAGACTCGTTGCGTAATGCGCCCAGACAAACAAAGGCATCCTGAACCAGGTCATACCCGGCGCGCGCATTGTGTGAATGGTGACGATAAAGTTTAAGCCGGTCAGAATAGACGAAAAGCCGTTGATAAAAATGCCCAGACCGACCGCCATCACATAACTGTTAGAAAACGTCGTGCTGTACGGCGTATAAAAAGTCCAACCCGTATCAACGCCGCCTTGCAGCAAAGCCCAAATGGTTAACGCTCCACCGACAATGTAAATATACCAGCTCAGGAGATTGATGCGCGGAAACGCCAAATCCTTGGCGCCAATCATCAGCGGAATCAGGAAATTTCCGAGAATCGCCGGAATTGCCGGAATCAAAAAGAAAAAAACCATAATGATTCCGTGCTGCGTAAAGACTCGATTATAAGTTCCGGATTCGAGAAGATCGCTCTGCGGCGTAAGTAATTCAAGACGAATCAGAGAAGCGTAAATGCCGCCGAGCATAAAGAATACGGAAACCGATAATAAATACAGAATCGCAATCCGCTTGTGGTCTTTGGTCAAAAGCCAGGAACGCAAACTAAAACCGTTTGTTAAATAATTGTCCTTCGGGTCAGGTCTAATATTTCCAACATTTATTGCATCTATATTTTGCATAACTCTCTTACCACCTTTATCTCTATCTGTCCCTCTTTGCCGGACTTGTCGTTTCCGGTTGATTTCGCGGGGCGTTCGGATTGCTTCCCTGACTGTTTGAATCACCCCTGTCGGCTCGCGGCGCGATTGTGTTTGTCGAGTTTGAAGCGTTATTCATCCTGCCTCCGCTTGATGTATTCCCGGTTGCCGCGCCGGCGCCGGTTGCCGCATTAACTCCGCCCCCAGCATTTCCGCCCAAGGATTTTATATAAGCGACGAGCGAAACGAGTTGTTCTTCCGTTACCTGCCCCTTAAAGGTCGGCATTATCGGCTGATACCCTTCAACAATCTGCCCGGTCGGATTCAGAATCGAATTG
>JALZOH010000426.1 GCA_030857305.1 Acidobacteriota bacterium | reverse complement strand
TCTCTAGGTTCTGTTGCTTTGGATTTTCCGGTTAACTTTTGATGAAATGACCACTTCAGAGTTTCTTTTCTTCAGCAGAAGAACGAAGTTGTCCGAGTCATAGCCTTTATCGGCAAGCACATAATCCGATTGAAAGTTTGTTCAATTGGATCAACGAGAAAACGGGCATTCAAAAAGCTAGCAAAGTTCGTTCAACTAATGGATTGATGATTCATTGTTGGGGAAAACTCGTTTTTGCCTTCTGGTTACTCATTTTCAACTACTGATTCGCATTATAAAATATCTTTTCTCAAAGAGCGCAAAAATGTTTTCCCGGAAATATGGTTAATTCACTAATTGACAGATGTTAATAGTATGAAGCGACAAAACTTAAGAGTCGTTCTGAACAGTCTTGCAGTGCTGACAGCAGGCATTGTTATAGCTGCAGCGGTAGATTACTACCATTATTCGTGGACTGGTTTTTTATTAAATAAAGCAGGGTTGTGTGAGTATAAGACTGTAACAGTTCCGGTCAAAAACAGCTTTCCACAAAAATTGAGCTACGACTTTGACCTGCAATATACCGCCCAAGAAATGGAAAATAATCCGAACTATGAAGTCAAAAGTTATTTCAATAATCGGGGTGTGATTGTTAACAGAAGATTTGGAGAAATGAATTATCAAATTAGTTTTCAAAACTCACGCGGAAGCTATGAGGGTTTTAACCTTAATACAGCTATTGACGATGAAAAATACTCATTTCCATCAGTGGCTGGTGAGAATTGCACAATCCCAAGTTACAGACTTAAAGATAACCTTAATAAAATGATTGAGGATTTGCCTCTGACAGATTCACAAAAAGAGGAAATGAAAAAGTATGTTCGGGTAGCTAATGTATTTCGCGGAAATTTTTGGTAAAAGGAAATAAATATTTTGCCTAAATGTTCATTACCTTATCCTACTAATGAGTAATATTTAATTGTCTGTATGTTTCTACGCCACAAAAAAATTGGCAAACAACAGCAGAAGAGGAGGACATAATTATGGAAGACAAAGAACTCAAAAAACGACTCAAGAAAATTCCAGATGCTGATAAAAACGGTGATCCAATTTATAAGATTGATGACGCTAAAAATGAATCAAGAAAAGAGAAGGATAAATCTGCCAAGAAAAATAATGAAAATTAGAACTTAGATATTATTTGTGTTCTAGTTTACTGCTCAATAGCAAGATTTACCAAATAAACAAAATAAAAAAACCGCAAGTATTCAAAGCTTGCGGTTTTTCTTCGGTGAGTTACAGGTGAGGCTTTTACTGCTAAATTCACTCCGCGCTTTAATGGGAAAAGCTGCAGGGCGAACTAAGCAATAACCGTTAAAAGAGCAGCAACTTAAAAAAAAACCACACTCAAAGCGAATGCAGCCCGTAACATATTGTAATGTTACAAAAGACTTATCCCGCTCTCTGTATGTCTATGATTTTAAGATTCAAAATCTTACAAACTTTTTTGAAAAAGTTTTTGCAGAGAAGTTTTTTGGTAGATGAAACACGAAAAACTCTCAAATTTCGAGTAAAATAAAAATTAAGTGGTAATTCAAATTTGGAGCGTCTGTAATTGACGTTCCTTTTTCATTTTTCCGGTTCGAACATTGAATTTTTGTCTGCGTCGTTTCTGCTGAAAATTTCTCTCAGCCGGTAATGAACTTTTAGGTATGGTAAGTTTATCGGTGGGAGGAATATGCAAGATTTATTAATCAAACCCGTTCATAAAAATGCACAGACTTTTAAGCGACAATAAAAGTCTGAATAAAGCGACAGAAAATTTATGAAAAGCGTAAAAACAACTTTTCGTTAAGTTGTGCGCTCAAAAACATTTAGGTATGGGATGTTCTTGAAATATGAAAAAACTGATTTCACTGGTATTGATTTTTGCCGTTTATCTGGGTTTAATTTCACCAATCGTTTTGCCGACGCGGGCGCAGGTCTCGCGCGGCAAAACAGCCTCTCCAAATATGAATGAAACAATGCAAAACGGTTTGCGATTTCGCTTGAGTGAAGGCGCGGAAGGCGCGGAAAAGCGCACAACTACGCCGCCGACAGCAGGCGAAGCGTTAAGCGAAAATCAAACGGTAAATCTTTTGAAACGTCTGCCGGAAGTTAAAACCGAAGCCGAAGACCAGAAGGATTTTGCTAAGCGACAGGGAAGCCTTCCCGCGCCGAAAACCGGAAAAATTGTTAACGCGAAATTTCCCGCCGGTGAACAGCGTCCGATACCGAATCAAAATTCGTCAGACACTTTAGAAGTCATCCGTTTTTCGCCAGCGGGTGAAGTCGGTCTCGCGCCCGATTTAAATGTAACTTTTTCACAGCCGATGGTTGCGGTTTCATCGCAGGAAGAAACTGCGCAAAATATTCCTGTTCAATTAACGCCACAGCCGGAAGGAAATTGGCGTTGGCTCGGAACAAAAACTTTGATGTTTGACGCGTTGAAGCGTTTTCCGATGGCGACGAAATTTGTCGCGCGAATTTCCGCCGGAACAAAGTCGGCGACCGGACAGATTTTGCAAAAAGAGTTGAGTTGGACTTTTACCACACCGCCGCCGAAAGTTGAAATGATGATTCCGCAAAATCAAACAACGCGCCGCGATGCGTTGATATTCGTTTCATTTGACCAGAAAATTAACCCGGAAGCAGTTTTAAAAACAATCTCCGTTACTTCAGCAGGAAAACAAATTTCGATTCGACTTGCCACTGAAGTAGAAATATCGAAAGACGAAAGTATTTCTTATTACGTCAAAAATGTTCAGCCCAAGCGTTGGCTAGCGTTGCGGGCAATAAACTCAGACGGTTCGACCGACAATGCTCTACCTGCCGATTCAAACA
>JALZOH010000058.1 GCA_030857305.1 Acidobacteriota bacterium | reverse complement strand
ACGACGCGGCACGACCACGCGATTTGTAATCGGTGCGGTAAGCTGATTGATTTTGATTTGAAAATATCGGACGAACTCGTGAAACTCGCGGCGCGTCTTTCCAAGTTCAAACCCGAATCGCTCGAACTAATCTTGCGCGGTTTATGTTCCGAATGTAAATAAAATTACCTGCAACGAACACAACAAACTTTTTTACGAAAAACAATTGGAGGGAAAAGCAATGATAGAAGACGACGGAAGTAAAACAGATAATAATGACGTTGGAAAACCGATGGAGACAAAGGATGCGAACGAGGTTTTGACGAACCGGCAAGGGCATCCGATTTACGATAACCAAAGTTCGCGGACGGTGGGAAACCGCGGTCCGGTGACGCTGGAAAATTATCCATTCCTCGAAAAAATTACGCACTTTGACCGCGAGCGAATTCCCGAACGGGTGGTTCACGCGCGCGGCGCGGGAGCGCACGGTTATTTTGAGGCTTACGGCACGGCGGGCGACGAGCCTGTTTCTAAATTCACAAGAGCAAAACTTTTTCAGGAAAAAGGCAAGAAAACGCCGGTCTTCGTGCGTTTCTCAACAGTAATTCACGGCGGCACATCGCCGGAAACTTTGCGCGACCCTCGCGGTTTTGCCGTGAAGTTTTATACCGACGACGGCAATTGGGATTTGGTGGGAAATAATCTGCCGGTGTTTTTTATTCGCGACGCGATAAAGTTTCCCGATGTCATTCACTCGCTCAAACCCGACCCGGTAACGAACCGTCAAGACCCGCAGCGCATTATGGATTTTATGAGTCTCACGCCCGAATCAATGCACATGCTTTCGTTTTTATTCAGCCCGCGTGGAATTCCGCAGGATTACCGGCATCAAGACGGTTTTGGCGTGAACACTTATAAATGGTTCAACCAGGAAGGCGTGGGCGTTCTAGTGAAATATCATTGGAAAACCAAACAGGGAATTAAATCTCTGACGCAGGCGCAGGCGAGCGAAATTCAAGCGACGAATTTCAATCACGCGACGCAGGATTTATTTGAATCAATCGAGCGCGGCGATTATCCCGAATGGGAATTCTGCGTACAAATTATGTCGGATGACGAACACCCGGAACTGGATTTCGACCCGCTCGACGACACTAAAACCTGGGACGAAGAGCAATTTCCGTTGCTGCCCGTCGGACGAATGGTTTTAGACCGTAACCCAAAAAATTATTTCGCCGAAGTCGAGCAAGTCTCGTTCGGAACGGGCGTTCTTGTTGACGGTCTTGATTTTTCCGATGACAAAATGCTGCAGGGACGCACGATGTCTTACTCGGACACGCAGCGTTACCGTGTCGGACCGAACTATCTGCAATTGCCGATTAACAGCCCTAAAAAACGCGTCGGAACAAATCAGCGCGACGGTCAGATGACTTATTTTGTGGACACTGGCGGCGAAAACCCGCACGTCAACTACGAACCGTCGAGCCTCGGCGGACTCAAAGAAGCGCCGAAAGCGGGCAAAGACCACACGCCGTATGTCGCGGGGAATCTCGTGCGGCAAAAGATTGACCGCGAAAACAATTTCAAACAAGCGGGCGAACGCTACCGCACAATTGACCAAGGGGAACGCGACGACCTTGTTTTCAATCTCGTTGATATGCTTTCGCAGTGTAACGAAGACATTCAGGAACGAATGATTGGATTGCTTCGCCAATGCGACGAAGAATACGGACAACGCGTCGCTGACGGGTTGAAAAACGGTAAATCAGAATTTGCCAAAACAATGTAATTTACTAAATAACGGATAGTGGATAGTGAAAAACGGAAACTTTTCAGTATCCACTATCCGTTAAATAAGTAAAAGGTGAAATTTCATGCTAGTGAAATAGCTAAACACGTCAAAACAAATTCCAAATCTCTTTGAAAAATAATCCTAAAATATACAAACTCACCAGAATCGAACCGACGAGAAGTCCGATTAAAAGCAAAATTATTCCAAAAACGAAAATATAATCGCCGGTTGTTTCTTTACCTTTTCCCGTTCCCCGTTCGCGAATCAAATCCATATTCTGCTTGTTCGCTTTCCAGAAAAAATCAAACGCATCACCAATGAACGGAATAGCGCCGACAACATAATCAAGCCCGATATTAAAAGCCATTCGCAGAAGCGTAATTTTCGGAACGCCGTAACGCACACCTGCAACGAGAATGTAAAACGAAGCCAAGGACGTCACCGTATCGCCAACGTTTGGAATCAAACCGATGAGCGCGTCAAGCCCGAACCGCCAGCCAACAACGGGAATTTTCACCCAATTGTCGAGATATTTTGAAAGACTTTCGAGACCTTCTTCAATCTCAACTTGCTTTCTATCCTGCCGCGACACGCCGAAAGGATTGCGGTTTTCTTCCGTTTTTTCCATTATTTTATTGCTCAACTAATGTCTTCAATCTCGACAATTTTATTGCCTACGAAACGAAAGATTGATTTTCCGCCAAGTTCGATTTTGCTTCCCCGTTTCAATCCGTTAGGCAAATCAACGGCAACAATTCCGTTGTAAAGAATTTCAGCCAAAACTTCATCCGCGCCGAATTTTAAGTCATTAATTTTTTGCTCTCTTTGGCTGAAGATATTTTTCGCTTCTTCGGCTTGCGCCTTAAACGCAGCAATGCCTTCGGTTGTCAAATTAACTTCGCCGTTTGCGACGTTTCGGAAAACTATGTTTTCATCTAAATCCTTCAACATATTTTCAACATCAAAATTGTTGTAAGAATTGATGTAATTTTCAATTATATTTTTCCTGATTTCATTATTGCTCATTTTCTTTTTTTTACCGGCGAATTATCTTCAACAATGTTCACACTCAAAATTTTATCGCCGCGCACGAGATTATCTACGATTTTCATGTCTGTTTCGTTCACTCGTCCGAAAACCGTATAGCCGCCGTCGAGGTGCGGCTGCGGCGAATGCGTGACAAACCATTGCGAACCGCCCGTATCTTTTCCGGATAAAGCCATTCCGATTGCACCGCGTTCATATTCGACCATATTTATTTCATCACGGATTTGCCAGCCCGGACCGCCGTTGCCGTCGCCCCGCGGGTCGCCGTCCTGCACGACGAAATTCGGCACGACGCGGTGAATCATTAAGCCGTTAAAGTATTTTGATTTGGCGAGTTTGATAAAATTATCGACGGTGAGCGGCGCGACTCCGGGCAAAAATTCAATTGTAAAAGTTCCCTTTTCGGTCGTGACAATCGCCTTTGCATTTTGACGTGAAACTGCCCGCGTATAATCAGCGTTCGTGTTGAGAATTTGTCCGAGCTTTGTTTTAGAAAGGGGCGAATACGCCGTAACTTTATCTTTATTTTTAACCCGCAAATTTTCCAGAACCTTTTCGACATCAGGGAAATCCTTTTCCATGCCTTCGATTGCGAGAAGCTGAAATGCTTTTTTGCGAACAAGAAAATCAGGTGCGTCGAGAGCCTTCAAAAGCGTTTCGATGGATTCTTTTTTATCGAGTTTGAAAAGCGCGTCGAGAGTGCCAAGCTGCGCGTCGTTTGATTCTTTGTCGGTTAAAAGCGCTTTGCTGAAAGCAGTTTTTAACGAATCGACATTTTCTTTAGTTGCCGTTTGGTCGCCAAAAAGCTCGGCGGCGGCGGCGCGAATATACACATCTCTATTTTCCAAACTTTTGCGCAAGACCCGCGGAAGGTCAGCAGTTTTGAAATCGGCAAAGGCGCGAAGAATGTCGGAAAGAGCTAATTTTACTGTTTTGATTGACTTTGGTTTTTCGGCATACTCAAAGAATGTGAGCATCTTCCGAAGTTCATTTTCGGCTCGCTGCCGTAAGTCTTTATCGGATATTTTTGCTAATTCACCCAAACCTTGCGCAAAACCGTTTGTGAACTGCCAAGCAGTAAGCGCATCAACTTTCGTATTCGATGGAAGTTTTAACGATAAAAATTTTTGCGGAGATATTCGCGCAAAAGAAATATGAATTTCAGGAGAAGTAAAATTTTCAGTCGAACCAAATTCAGACAAAAATTTCACGACCTTTTCATCGTTTGTATTCGGCAGAATTCGGCTCAAACTCGTGACAATCTCCAGCAATTCGTTTTTCTCGGAGGGATTCGCAAACTTTGATTTTTTGTACTCGCCAAGAAGTTTTTCGCCGCTTTCCAATAATTTATTCGTGGCTCTCGCGTCTTTTAAACTTCCTAAACTGCGAATCGCCGAAACACGCACGCGCAAATCTTCGTCTGTCGTTGCCGCATCGAGAAGAACGCTGAAAGCCTCTTTGTCTTCCGCTGCACCCAGCGCACGAGCCGCGTTCGCCCGTGCAACCGCATCGGCGTCGGACAAAAGCATTGCGCGAAATTGTTCGTTGGCATTTTTTGCGCGTAGTCTTGATAGAGTATTTGCCGCATCCGCCCGAATTCGTGCGTCCGTATCAGTCAAAAACTTGGCTGCGGTAAGATTGGCTTCTTCAGGTTTTGCCCGCAAACCCGCCGTCAGTGCTAGCAAAACAACTTTTCGGCTTCGCTGTTTGCCGCGATTGTTTTCAAATTGCAAAGTGTCAATAATCGCTTCGCCTAAGTTTTTTGATTTTTCGTCTTTTGCGTTTGCCGCCGCGATTTTCCCTGCTGCTTCAACGGCGCGGGCGCGAATTTCATCGGTGTTTTTTGTGTTCGCTAAAACTTTCAAAATCGCGTCTGCCCCTTTAATTGATTCGATTTCGCCAAGCGCAAACGCGGCGGTAACGCGAGCCGAAACATCAGCATCGCTTTCCAAAATTTTCGTCAGCGCGGGAATTGCAATTTCATTGCCGATTCTCCCGGCGGCAAGCGCGGCACGCTCTCGAATTTTCGCGTCCGCATTCTTCATCAAATCTTCCAGAGTTTTATCAAAACGAAGCTCGTCTTCGGCTTTTGAGATTTGCACCAAAACTTGAACCGGAATTTGCGCGAAAACAGACGCGGAAAAACAAACGAGAACGGCAATGCAAATTGTTAAGAAATTCTTCATTAGTTGACCTTTGTCGAGAAATTATTTGTTAAATTTGTGTCCTATTTTTTCTTAAGAATATAAGTTCATCGGTCTTGAAAGCAGCGCAATCGGGTCTTCGACGTTTAAAGCCTCGCGCACGTAAAACGGTTCACCCGCACGGGCGCCGATTAAGGAACCGAAATGGCGCGAGCGATTTTCGAGTTCGTCCAAAAAGTTTTTGCCGGTCAGGCGCGTTTCGAGTTCTTTTGAGTTTGGATTATAAAACTGTGACGTGTGAGCGGCAATCGCTCTCGTTTTTTCTTGCAGAAATTCGGAAACGTCAATAATAAACGAAGGAATAAGATGACGCGAAAAAACATTGTGCGCGACAATCGGGGCGGCGGTTCTTTCCTGCCCGAAATCAAAATCGTATTTTTGCATCGAAGCCAGCCGCGCGGCTTCGCGGACGAGCTGCGCGATGTGGTTATGGTCGGGATGGGGGTCGTCAAACTGATGCGTTAAAACGACTTTCGGTTTCAATCGGCGTAAAACTCTGACTAGATTCGTGCGTGTTTCCTCCGTTACCCAAACGTGTCCGTCGGGAAGTCCGAGATTTTCGCGCACATCCAATTTCAGAATTCGTGCCGCCTCGATGGCTTCGAGCGCACGCCCTTCAACCGTGCCGCGCGTTCCCATTTCACCTTTGGTTACGTCCAGCGCACCGGTTTTATAGCCTAAGGATTTCATTTTTAAAAGCGTTCCGCCGACCGTTAATTCCATATCGTCCGGGTGCGCAAACACCGCGAGAACATCCGTTTCACTCATAAGCATAAATCTACCATAAAAAGAGTTTAGCCACGAATAACACAAATAGCGCAAATAAAAACCTTTGTTGAAGTAAGAAATTTGTTTTTCAACAAAAATGAATAAAAATCTTTCGGCGTATTTTCTTCATTCGTGCTGTTTGTGTAGTTCATAGCTAATTTTTTGTTATCATTGAACTATGAAATTTATTGTTCTTGGTTCAGGCACAACAACTCTGCATCCGGAGAGAAGTTCTTCGGGCTATTGGCTTGAAACCGAAAACGGCTCGCTTCTGCTTGATTGCAGCGCCTCGGCGGTTCATCGAATGGCGCAGGAAAAACTTGATTGGGCGAATCTCGATGCGATTTGGATTTCTCATTTTCATCTCGACCACGTGGGCGGACTGGCGCCCTTTCTGTTCGGAACGAAATATGCGACCGAAATACAAAAGCGAACCAAACCGCTCAATATTTTTGGTTCCGAAGGTTTGCGAAATTTACTTGAGAAGTTTGACCGGGCGAACGATTACGAGTTGTTCAAGCAACCTTTTCCGCTTGAGCTAACCGAGGTTGAACCGCTCGAAAAATTCGAGATTTTGCCGGGCGTGGAAGCCGTTGCCATTTCTACGCCGCATACCGAAGAAAGTTTGGCGATTCATCTTTCAGACAGCAATAATCGAAGAATTGTTTATACGGCTGACACGGGTTTGACGGAAGATTTGGTTACGCTTGCCCGCAACGTTGATTTGCTCGTTATGGAATGTTCTTTTTTTAAGAATAAACCGGTTGAAACGCATCTCGAACTTGCTGAGGCGATGTATTTGACGCGCGCTGCCAAGCCGAAACGAGTGGTGCTGACGCATCTTTATCCGGAATGGGACAATGTAGATTTTCAAAAAGAAGTCGAAAAGTTTTCGCCCCAGTGTGAAGTGATTAAAGCGAAGGACGGTTTGAGACTGGAAATTATTAAAGAATCTTTTAATTCAACGCTACCTTCGGAGAAAATTTAACCAGCAAAAACAATGAAATAATTTATAATTTATTTTTCAAGGCAACAGATGAACCGCTTAAAAGTTTCATACAGTGAAGATTTTGTAATTGATGATTTTCACAACGAAATTTGGCAAAAATCAGAAGAAATTAAGTTGAGAAAATATTGGTCAGGGAATTTGGCTGAGAATACAAGACACGCAGAGGCACGACTCGTTTGGACTGAAAAGGCTTTGGTTGTTAGATTTGAGGGAAACCAGCAAGAATCTCTAATCGTTAATTCCAAACCAAACCGAATCAAAAAAACGATGGGCTTGTGGGAGCGCGATGTTTTTGAGGTTTTTGTCACTCCTGACTTTGAGAATCCAAGAAGTTATTTTGAATTTGAAGTTGCACCGACCGGCGAATGGCTCGATGCGAAAATAGAAATACTGCCGAACGGGACGCGCACAACGGATTTTCACTTTAACTCAGGAATGACATCGGCAGTGAAAGTTTTGGAAGACAAGATTTTCGCAGTTATAAAAATTGATTGGATTGCTTTCGGAAAAAAGCCACAAGCAGGTGAAAGTTGGCGCGGAAATTTATTTCGCTGCGTCGGCAAAGGCGCAGACAGAGGTTATCTGGTGTGGCAACCGACGAAAACTTTAGTACCGAATTTTCACATTCCCGAAGCATTTGGAAAATTTGAATTTGTAAAAAATTAAGATGAACGAAGCACCAAGAAAACTTAAACAAGATAGACATAGTAAAGTTTTGAAAACTATCTGCGTTTATCTGCGTTTATCTGCGGTTAAATTCTTCTCTGCCTTGCGTCTCTGCGGTTTAATTTTTCTTTTGTATTTTGCAGTTTCTGCTCAGGATGCCGATGATACAATTCGTGTCGATACGGAACTTGTGCCGTTTGAAGTGACGGTAGCGGACAAAAAGGGCAACCCTGTTCGCGGACTTACAGCAAAAGACTTTAAGGTGTTTGAAGATGGAATCGAGCGCCCCATAGATTTTTTTGAACCGGTAAAAAAAGAAATCGGAAGCCGTCCGCTTTCGATAGTTTTTGCACTCGATGTTTCGGGAAGCGTCACGCGCGAAGAACTTGTAAGGCTGCGTGATGCGATTCAAACTTTTGTTGGGCGGCTCGCCGATTATGATTCTTATTTTGCGGTGATGACCTTTGGAATGGAAGTTAAAACTTTGCAGTCATTCACGAATCGTCCCGATAAACTTGAAAAAACTTTTGAAAAATTATTCCGTGAACAAGACGGACTTTCAACGCACGCTTACGACGCGGTTGACAACGCGATTCGACTTTTGAAGAAAAAATCACCGTCCGCAATCAAACAAAAACTGCCGAAACGCGCTATTATTGTCATTACAGACGGTTTCCCGGTCGGAGATATTGTTTCTCCGAAGACTGTGATTGAACGCGCTAATGAGGCGGAAACAACCGTCTATTCCGTGCTTCTGCCTTCTTTTTCGCGGCTTCAGAGAAATAAAAAGCCGCTTCTCACACCGCTCGAAGCCAGCGGATTGCTTGAAAAGACCGGTGGAAAAGCCCTGTATGCAACCGATAAAAGCTTCGAACCGCTCTTTAAATCTCTGGCGGAAGAAATCACTGCTTCGTATGTTTTGGCATTTTATCCAAAAATAGAGAAACGCGAAAATGGAAAATTCCGCCGAATTCGAGTTGAATTAGCCACCCGCGATTTGCAAATAAAGCAGAACCGCGCCGGTTACGAAATAAAACAGTAATCGTAAAAACGATAAACTAAAAACAACTCATCAATCTAAAAAGTTACTATTTTAGTAGGCGAATTCGTCTTTCTCTTCGTCCAAATCGTCAGCATCAGATTCTTCGTAAACATCGAGTTCGATCGGGTCAAGACCGACGATTTCTAAATCTGTGCCGCATTCATCACAGGAAACAAGGTCGCCCTGCTCGGATTCGGCATCAACAAAAACTTCTTCACTGCATTCCGGACAATTTACTGTCGGCATTTTTAAATCTCCAAATAATTATTATAAATTTTTTTGTCTTTCACTTAAAAGTCGTGTGAAATATATGTATATAAGTCAATCTAACTTCTTTACGAAGAATTTAGCAAGGATTTTTGACAAAAAATTTGCTAATTTTTACTTGTTCTAAATTAAAAGCTTTGGTTATATTTACAATTTTAGAGTTTAGTATGCACTTTCCCTTTAATCTGTCTTCAAACAGACAATTCGATGTGATTGGTTTCGGCACAAACGCAGTTGATTATTTGATTGTTGTGCCGGATTATCCGCCGTTTAATTCAAAAATCCAGCTTTCCAGTTACGTTCAGGCGGCGGGGGGCGAGGTGGCGACGACAATGGTCGGACTTCAGCGTCTCGGTTTGAAAACCGCTTATGTCGGACGTTTCGGCGCGGACGAAGAAGGCGTTTTCGGTTTGCACTCCCTGACGGAGGAAGGCGTTGATATTCGTTTTACAGAGCAAATTGCGGGTGCGCGAACGCAAATCGCCTTTATCGTGATTGACGAGCGGAGCGGCGAGCGCACCGTCATTTGGAATAGAGATAAGTTATTGGCTTATATCGAAAAAGATGCGCCCACCCACGCGGTCGCTTTAGGAA
>JALZOH010000425.1:1711-2868 GCA_030857305.1 Acidobacteriota bacterium | reverse complement strand
CGTTTGAATCATTAATTTGGCGAGCCAGTTAATGATTCGGGTTTGTTTGCAAAAGCTCTAATACATCAAATAGATTTTCCTTCAACACATAACCAAAGGCACCGGCTTTATCCGCCTCAGCCCGCAGATCGGGCTTGTCGTAATTGGTTACGATAATTATTTTGGCATCTCGATCAAAGGCTTTGATTTTCCGAGTCGCGGTAATTCCGTCCATTTCGCCCAGAAGATCAATATCCATCAGCGCAAAATCGGGTCGTCCGCTTTCGTAAAGCGCAACGGCATCGTTTCCGTCGCCGCACTCGTCGATTTCATTTGCCAGCGGTTCAACCAGCGATCTCAAAAGCCGGCGGACCGCTAAACTGTCTTCGACAATTAATAACTTCATAAAAATATGTTTGAAAATGGGCGACGAATTGAAGTGTACGGCAGGCGGAGAGCGATGTGAATACAGGGAAACACACAAATTGATCTACGTATTACTACATATTTTTCTATGTAGCAGCACAATTTACGATTAATTTATGCGGATTAAAATTAGAGTTCGGATTTGTGTTCGATAGAAAATTTGAGCAGGGCTTTATGACCGTGGAGTTCGAGTTTTTGGCAGATATTTGTCCGGTGCGTTTCAATCGTCCGGTAATGAACAAAGAGTTCGGCGGCAATTTCCTTGTTCGATTTATAATCGGCGATCAATTGCAGAATGTGGCGTTCGGTCGGTGTCAGGCGTGCTAAGTTTGGCTCGTTTCGCTCAAGATTCTGCGCGCTCTGGCGGCGACCGATCAAAAACGAGGTCAGGGATGCGGTCACGAAATATTCGCCTGCGGCAACCGCTTTGATGCCATTGACAATCTCAAAAATCGCGCTGTCTTTGAGAATATAACCGCTCACGCCCAAGTCCATCGCCGCGTGAAAAATATCTTCTTTGCGGTGAATGGTCAGAAAAACGATCTTGACCGGAAGCCGGCGTTTTTGCAGTTCGCGGACTGCGCCGAAACCGTCGAGACGCGGCATATCAACGTCCAAAACGACGATTTCGGGTTTTAATTTTTCGACCAGCGCAACCGCTTCTTCGCCGTCGTCGGCTTCGGCTAAAACCTTCAAACGCGAATCGGCTTCGATGATTTCACGCAAACCCTTGCGCACAATCGGATGATCGT
>JALZOH010000425.1:0-1701 GCA_030857305.1 Acidobacteriota bacterium | reverse complement strand
TGATGCTGATTTCGCGGCTCACAATTTGATAAATCCTCTAATTTGTCTGTTAATCACGTAAAAAGTTGCGTGAATTTAACCTGATCTTAATTGTCGTTCCCTGATTTGGAGCAGATTTTATCTCGATATTTCCGCCGAACAATTCAGCTCGTTCGACCAGTCCGATCAGACCGAAACCGCCCTTTTTCGATTCGATATTGTTGGGCGCAAAACCTTTACCGTTATCGCTGATTTCCAGAGTAAGATTTTCCCCCGAAAGCTCGATTTTTACAAATGCTTCGGTCGCTTCTGAATGTTTGACCAGATTACCGACGCATTCCTGCACGATACGATAAAAATTTATCTCCGCGTCGCGCGGAAAATAATCGTCAATATCGTCAATTTCCGTTGAAAATTCAATCGTCGAAGCCGTTTTCGCCGAAGCGATTATCGCTTCGACGGCTTTGGTCAAACCGATTCGGTCAAGCTGATACGGGCGCAGATTGTAGGAAATTTCCTGAACTTCGCCGAGCGCCTGCGACGCTTCCGCAGAAATCCCTTCGACCCTTTCAACGTCTAACTTTTGACCTTTATTTAAATGAAGAAGCATCAACGCCAGATTTTTGATGACGACCAGCCGCTGTCCCAGAGAGTCGTGCAGTTCGGCGGCGATGCGTTTGCGCTCCTGTTCCTGCGAAGCGATCAACTGTCGCGAAAACGCCTGCTGCTGCCGGCGCGCATTTTCCAATTGCGAAATGCGCCGTTTAATGAGCGCGAAAATTATGAGCGCGAAAAGCAAAACCGCCAGGGAAGTAAACCACCACGTCCGGTAAAACGGCGGCAAAACGCTGATTTTCAGGCTTTTGCCTTCCATATCCCAAAACCCCTCGCCGTTATCGGCAACCACTCTGAAAGTATATTCGCCCGGCGGGAGGTAGGAATAATAGGCCGTGCGGCGGGAGCCGACCTCGGTCCAATGATCCTCCAGACCATCGAGCTGGTACTTAAACTTTATTTTTGAAGGACGCTTCCAGTTGATTGCGGTGTATTTGATTTCGAGGGTTTCTTTACCGGATTGAATTTCCAGCATATCTTTGTTCAGAAAAATTTGATCGTTGATCAGCGATCTTTCGATGATTACCTGCGGCGGCTGCCGGTTATGAACGGCCGGATCGATTTCGACCAACCCCTTAACGGTCGCAAACCAGAATTTCCCGTCGCGGGTTTTCACCCCGCCGGGATGCGCGCCGTTGCATTCACGACTCAGCATGCCGTCCTCGGTTCCGTAGGAAAAAGAATTGACCGAATCGATTTTGCCGTCGGCGAAATCGTTCAATTCCCGGAGCGCGGTTCGGTAAATGCCTCGGTTGCTGCTCATCCAGAGATTGCCGGCGGCATCTTCTAGAATCGAAAAGGCGAGGTTATCGTAAAGACCGTCGCGCGTCGTGATAATCGAAAATTTTTCGTCCCTGAAACGCACTAGTCCGCCGCTGTGCGTCGCGATCCAGAGCGTGCCGGTTCGGTCTTCAAAAAAGGTGCTGATCCGCGAGTCGGGCAGTCCGTCTTTGACGGTCCAGGTTTTAAATTCCCCGTCCCGATAACGACTGACCTCATCGCGTTTCCCGACCCAGACGGCTCCCGCCCGGTCTTTGAACAACACCAGAATAGTGTTATCTTCCAAAGCGACGTCTTTTTTAAAGACTTTAATTTGTCCGTCCCGAA
>JALZOH010000424.1 GCA_030857305.1 Acidobacteriota bacterium | reverse complement strand
GCATACGGAATTTTGGGATGGATGACGCTTTTTTCGCTTTTCGCTTTTCCTGTAATTTTAATCGGTTACATCGTGGCTATTGTCAGAAATAATTCGCCGCAAAGAAATGCAAATCCAAACGGCTAACAAAAATAATATCGCGCAAATCGTTAAAATGATTCGAGAGTTCGCCGCGTTTGAAAACCTTTCCGACTATTGCGAAGTGACGGAAGAAAATTTATTTGAGGCGATGTTCGGCGAAAATCCGTGCGTCGAAGGTTTAATGGCTTTTGAAGCGGACGAGCCAATCGGCTACGCCTTATTCTATGAAAACTTCGCCAGCTTTCGCGGGCAGCGCGGATTGTATTTGGAAGATTTATACATTAAACCTAAATATCGCGGGCAGAAAATCGGCGAAGCGTTTCTTGTCAAACTCGCCCAAATTGCTAAACAAAGGGATTTCGCGCGAATGGATTTTCTCGTGCTTGATTGGAACGAATCAGCAATCAAATTTTACAAAAAACTCGGCGCGGAGATGAACGCCGACGAACGGCATTTTCGATTTGTCGGCGAAGCGTTTGAAGAATTAAGCAAATGAATTAGCCACGAATAACACGAATAGCACGAATTATTTTTTATTTTTCTTATTCGTGACATTTGTGTTATTAGTGGCTAAAAATCTTATGAAAATTTCCCGAATCGAACTTATCGAAATCAAAATGCCGCTCGTCCATTTTTTTGAAACGAGTTTCGGGCGAACTTACGAACGCCGCATAATTTTGGCGCGTGTCGAAACGGCGGATGGCGCGGAAGGTTGGGGCGAATGCACGGCGGGCGAAACGCCTTCGTATTGCGAGGAATGGACGGAAAGCTGTTGGGCGGTTTTGAAGGAAATTTTATCGCCGATGATTTTGAATCGAGAAATCGAATCAGCCTTTGAGGTTTGGGATTTGATGAAGAAGATTCGTGGCAATCGGATGGCGAAAGCGACGCTCGAAACTGCCGTTTGGGATTTGGAAGCTAAACAGTTGAACGTGCCGTTGTGGAAACGTCTCGGCGGCGTGAATCGGGAAATTGATTGCGGCGTTTCAATTGGAATTCAAGATTCGGTCGAGCAGCTTTTCGAGAAAATTCAAACTGAATTGGACGCGGGTTATAAACGAATAAAAATCAAAATCGCGCCGCATTGGGATTACGAAGTTATCAAGCGTGTGCGCGAGCGATTCGGCGACGTTCTGCTGATGGGCGATGCGAATTCGGCTTATTCTTTGAACGACATTGATTTGTTCAAACGGATGGACGAATTCGATTTGATGATGTTTGAACAGCCGCTCGCGCACGACGACGTTTTCGACCACGCGAAATTGCAGCGGGAAATCCGCACGCCCGTTTGTCTGGACGAATCAATCCACTCGGAGGAAGACGCGCGGAAAGCGATTGAAACGGGAGCGTGCCGCATCATCAACGTCAAACTCGGACGAGTCGGCGGACACCACGAAGCAAAACGAGTCGAACAAACAGCCCGCGAAAATTCGATTCCCGTTTGGTGCGGCGGAATGTTGGAATCGGGTGTCGGGCGGGCGCACAACATCGCAATGTCAACCTTGAAAGGTTTCACTCTGCCCGGCGACGTTTCGGCGAGCAAACGCTATTGGCACGAAGATATTATCGAACCTTTGGTTAAAGTAACGCCACAAGGCACAATCATCGCGCCCGAAAAAGCGGGCATCGGCTTTGATGTGCGGCGCGAGCGGATTGATAAACTGACGGTTAGGAAAGAAGAAATCATTTAACCGCAAAGGACGCGAAGGACGCAAAGGTTTTAAAGGGTTTTTAAAAGTATATTAGACATTACCGGAAATAAGTAAAATCAGCTACACTTGAGTAAATGTTAAGATACGTTGAGTTAAAAGAAAAGCCGCGCGAGTTTTTGGCTGCCACCGGGTTGACCGATGAAGAGTTCCAATGCTTGCTCCCGAATTTTGAACAATCTTATTGGAAACTGTCTCCGCCAAAGCCGAAGCCCGCGAAAAAGCAGAAACAGCGAGCCGTCGGCGGCGGCAGAAAAGGACAATTGGCGACTTTGGCAGACAAATTATTATTCGTGCTGGTGTATCAAAAAACCGCTCCGCTGCAAACCCTACACGGACTTTCATTTGGGATGAGCCAGACGCAAGCCGGATACTGGATTCATCGCCTGTTGCCGGTCTTAGCGGAGGCTTTGAATGAGATGGGAATGAGACCGGAACGCGACGCGGGACAGGTGGCAGAGAGCCTTGCGGCAGTCGAAGGTGGGACGAATTTGAGTCTTGACGGGACGGAAAGACGCATTCAAAGACCGCTTGATAAAGACCGCCAGCGCGAGAAATATAGTGGGAAGAAGAAAACACACACGGATAAGAATCTGTTGCTGGTCAATGAAAACACGCGGCGAGTAGTGTATTTAAGCGAGACGGTAGAAGGGAAAAAGCACGACAAGAAGCTGGCGCAAGAGAGTCGCCTGAGCTATCCAAGAAATGCAACTTTAACGAAAGACACAGGTTTTCAGGGTTACGAACCGGAAGGCGTATTGACGGCACAACCCAAAAAAAGGTGAGAGGAGCTGAGTTGACGATCACGGAAAAGTTCATGAACAAGCTGATTGCGCGAGTCAGGATTGTGGTTGAGAATGTCATTAGCGGGGTGAAAAGATACCGGATTGTCAAAGAAACATTGAGATTAACCAAAGAGCGGATGTCGGATGTGGTGATAGAGATAGCGTGTGGTTTGCACAATCTCCGAGTGACGTTTCGGCAGCCGCCCCAAACGATAGACATCACAGAGTATAAAGAAATAACTTATTTCCGGTAATGTCTATTGATTCGACCGACAGGCGTTTGCGGACGTTGGTG
>JALZOH010000423.1 GCA_030857305.1 Acidobacteriota bacterium | reverse complement strand
GGCAAGAATAAATGAGCCGCCGATAATCGTCGGATACAAAATCCACTTACCCGCTTTCTCGTAAATCAGCGTGTAAAGCGAGAAAACGCCGCCTTCGCCGTTGTTATCCGCGCTGAGAACAATGGTGATATATTTAATCGTCGTTTGCAGCGTCAGAGTCCAGAAAACAGCGGATAACGCGCCGAGCGCGAGCGTTTCGGTAATCTCGCGCTCGCCGACGATTGCCGCAAAAGTGTAAAGCGGCGACGTGCCGATGTCGCCAAAAACAATACCGAGCGCGACGAGCAAGCCGGCGAATGAAAGTTTATTCAAATTTTGATGATTATTTCCGTGCTCCATGCGTCATAACTTAACCGTTTTTTATTGCAACTTCAACTTATTCTTTCACAGCGACTTGAACTTTCTCCGGCTGCAACAAATCGTCCAAAACGTGCGGGGCAATTGAAATTAAAAATCCACGCTTGCCGCCGTTAATAAAAATTTTCTTCAAATCAAAAATTGTTTCTTCCGTATAAATCGGCATTTTTGTTTTTGTGCCGAAAGGTGAAGTTCCGCCGACTAAATAACCCGTCAATTTCGACGCCCTTTCTGGCGCGACGGGCGCAATCGTTTTAACATTCAAAACACGCGCCAATTCTTTTGTCGAAACCTGAAAATCACCGTGCATCAAAACAATCAAAGGCTTTTGCTCGTTTGTTTCAAAGACCAAAGTTTTTATAACCGCGTGTTCGCGGGCGTTTAAAACTTCCGCTGAATGTTTTGTTCCGCCTTTTTCGACGTATTCAAAAACGTGCGGCTCAAATTCAATTTTCTTCTCGCGCAAAAAGCGAATTGCAGGTGTTACCGGATAATCCATCTAGAAATTCATTTATTCTCCACAAGCCCATTGTGACCACATTCAAGCAACTTATTATTTTGATAAACGCCAATATCAATAACTTGTCCTTCTGCCCAAATCTTCATATCTTCACCAAAATCAACTTGAAATAAAAGTTTTCAGCTACATCTTTTGCAACTATTTCAAATTCATCGCTTGGCAACATTCCATAATCTTCGCCCCAAGGCTCAAGCCACACAGTTACAAATTTTGAAAATTCATTTCTGATTTTGATTCTTACAATTTGTTTCATATTCTAACTAATATTCTTCATACCGAAAACACGAAACCAAATGATCATTCGCAAGACCGCAAGCCTGCATAAACGCATACATAATTGTCGAACCAACAAAATTGAAACCGCGCTTTTTTAAATCTTTGCTCATAGCGTCTGAAACTGAAGTTTTCGCCGGAACTTCAGACAAATTTTTCCAATCGTTTTTAATCGGCTCACCGTTTACAAAACGCCAAATGTAATCGTCAAAACTTCCAAATTCTTCCCGCACTTTCAAAAAACTTTTCGCGTTTTGAATGGTCGAAGCGATTTTCAGACGGTTTCGTACAATTCCTTCGTTTTGCAAAAGACTTACCATCTTTTTCTCGTCATATCGCGCAATCTTTTCCGCGTCGAAATCGTCAAAAGACGTGCGGTAATTTTCCCGTTTCCGCAAAATCGTATCCCAACTCAAACCAGCTTGCGCGCCTTCCAAAATCAAAAATTCAAAGAGCTTTTTATCTTCGTGAACCGGAACGCCCCATTCTGCATCGTGATAATGAATTGCCAAATCGTTTTTCGCCCAACCGCATCGCATAAAATAAATGTCAAAGGTAAGATGTCAGATGTCAGTTTTTCTAGCATTTAACATCTGACATCTAATATTTACTTGGGAAAACCTTCCGTTTGCAAAACCCTTTCAGCTTGACGCAAATGCCGCCGTTCGTGTTCGACGACAACACGATAACCGTCGGCTAATTTATACGTCATCAGTTTCATAAACGGTGAAGTGATAACCGTCTTTTGCCAATCGGCTTCGGCGGTTTGTTCTATTTTCTCGGCGACTTCCCGTTGATGCGCGGCAAATTGGTTGATAATATCCGCTGAAACTTCGCTCGGCGGAACGATTTTTTGTGACGGCGCTTTGAATTTTCTTGCGTCTTTCTGTAGCGATTTCACCAGCAGATTGCCAAAAAACGAGCTAAGCGGCGAATAATTTTCCACGAGAGAGTTTTTACGTTTCCCTTTCGCAATTTTTTTGAGTTCGGGAAAAAACAGCCCGTTAGTTTTAATTAAATGCTCGAAACATTGCCCGACGCTCCAACCATCTGCGCTCGGTCGCCAGTTAATTTGTTCAGCCGAAAGATTGCCGAAGGTTTTTTGCGCGTTTTGAGAAATTTCTTCAAGTTCGCCGGTTAAACTGTTTAATTGGTCATTCATTTTTCTCTCCTAATTTCTTAAAGGTTTTCCGGTTTTGAGCATTGCCGCAATGCGTTCCTGTGTTTTGCGCTCCCCGCATAAACTCAAAAACGCTTCACGTTCCAAATCCAAAAAGTATTGCTCGCTGACAAAAGTTTGATGATTCAAATCGCCGCCGCTCATCACGCGCGCCAATTTTTTACCGATATGTTCGTCGTGTTGGGAAATAAAACCACCGCGTTTCATCATATGCAGAGCGAGTTTCATTGCCGATTGCGCCGATTCGCCGAGAGCTAAAATGTCTGTCCGCTCGACAGGCTGTACATAACCGGAAGCAGACAAATTTAAAACTTCCTGTTTCGCGTCGGCAATCAATCGGTCGCCGTTCATCGAAATCGCATCGCTCGGACGCAAAATTCCCCAAGCCTTTGCTTCTTGTGCAGAAGTTGCAACTTTGCCCATTCCGATTAGCTCAAAAGTCTTTTTCAGAAAAGCAAGCGGGTCGGCGTCCGGCGTGCGTTTTGCCAAATCCATCGCGCGAATCGTCATTTCTTTTGTTCCGCCGCCAGCCGGAATTAAGC
>JALZOH010000422.1 GCA_030857305.1 Acidobacteriota bacterium | reverse complement strand
TATGCCGCCAACCGGAGGAAGAACGGGCTATCGAAATTTTTCGTTGATTGTTGAATTTGGGAAATGGTCGGAAAAAGACGGAACGGGCGTCGGTTTTGATTCTTCAACCGTATTTGTTTTACCGAGCGGCGCGAAACGCTCGCCTGACTTGGCTTGGGTGAGCAATGAACGTTGGAACAGCTTGAGCAATGAAGAACAGGAAAAATTTCCGCCGCTGTGTCCTGATTTCGTCGTCGAACTTCGCTCACGCACGGATTTGCTTTTTACATTGCAGGAAAAAATGCGCGAATACGTTGAAAATGGCGCGCAGCTTGGCTGGCTGATTGACCCGTCGGAGAAAAAAGTTTATGTCTATCGGCAGGGTGTTGAGGCGGAAATTTTAGATCATCCCTCAAAAGTCAGTGGTGAACCGCTACTAAAAGAATTTGTATTAAACGTTGAAAAACTTTGGTAACAATTATGCTGACCCATATCGTTTGCTGGAAATACAAACCGGAAACAACACTAGAACAACACAACCAACACGTCGCTAAACTAAAAAATCTACCGAATGTAATTCCGAATATTATTAGCTTTAATGTCGGTCTTGACGTTTTACATCTCGAACGTTCATTCGACACAGGTTTGGTGGCGGTTTTTCCAGACCGCGCCGCGCTCGATTTTTATACGAATGTTGCTGCTCATCAGGAAGTAATAAACTTGGGAAGGGAAATTGCGGAACGCGTCGTCTCCGTTGACTTTTTCAGTTAACAGTATTTATGAAACTGTGGAAAAAAATAGCGATTGTCATTTTTGTCATTGTTTTTTTGGCGCAAATTCCCTTTATCTATAATCGCTATAAAATTGGTCAACTCGCCGGTAAGATTTCAACGCTCGAAACTCAAAAAATCAAAACAGAAAATCAAAATTACAACGATTTTCAAGGCGTGATTCACGTTCATACTTTAATCGGCGGGCACAGCACCGGAAACTTTGACGAATTAATTGACGGCGCGAAAAAAAACGCGCTTGATTTTGTTGTAATGACCGAACATACTTCGGAATTCTTCGATTCTTCCGAGATGACTCTGCGCGGTGTGCATAACGGCATTCTTTTTGTCAACGGTCAGGAAGTCGAGACTGCCAGTCGTGATCGTTTTTTATTGCTGAAGGGAAGCGCAGAAGCCGGAGAAGCCGACAAAATTTCCACGCCCGATTTCCTTCGTCAAATTCACACGGACAACAAACTCGCTTTTATTACATATCCCGAAAAGCACCAGACCTGGGACACTGATTTCGACGGCATCGAAGTTTTCAGCTTGCACACGAACGCCAAAAAGATGAATCCGGTTCTCGTTCTTTTTGACGCGGTTTGGTCATATTACAGTTACCCCGAATTAGTTTTAGCTAAATATTTTCAGCGTCCCGGTGAAAATTTGCAAAGGTTTGACGAAGTTACGGTGCAAAAAAAATCAACTTTATTCGCCGGAACTGACGCGCACTCGAATATCGGTTTTCATCTTTTCGGCGACGACGCGGGAAATAAAATTATCAATGTTAAAATTGACGCTTATGAAACCATTTTTCGCACCGTCAGAAATCACGTTTTGCTTGAAAAAGACAGAGAATTTAACCAGGAAAATCTTCTCGATGCGCTTAAAAACGGACATTGCTTTGTTGGATTTGACGCTTTGAGCGTGACAGAAGGTTTTTTGTTTACGGCGGAAAATGGAGCGGAAATGAAAATTATGGGCGATGAAATCACTCTAACGGAAACTTTGAATCTGAAAATCAGCGCACCGCAAATCGCGCGATTTGTCATCTTCAAAAATGGCGAAAAGATTTTTGAAGAAACGGATAAAACGGAAATAAATTTTCACGCGAAGGAAAAGGGAACTTACCGCACAGAAGTATATCTCGATTCGCTCGGCGCTCCGTTCGATAAAATGCCCTGGATAATCTCCAACCCGATTTACGTAAAATAGTGGAAAGTGGAAAGTGGTGAACGGTAAGTGAAAAGCAAAATACTCATCATTTACCACTTACCGATACCACTTTTTAACGAGCCAACGTATAGAGTTTTTCCGTCATCATAAAAAGGCAAAACCGACAGTAAATATTTAAGCAGGGATTTCGTTAATATAATGAAAAAATTTACAAAAAACTTCGTATTGTTATTCGGGTTAATTTTTACACTAATTTTCTTCTCCTCCGCTATCCTCGCCCAACAAATTCAACGTTCGACGTTCGACGTGACGAATTATTCGATGGACGTGCAGCTTGCGCCCAGTGACAATAGATTAAATGCGACGGCAGACGTAACTTTTACGCCGCTTGAAGACACACGCACTGTTACTTTTGAACTAAACGGATCGCTCAAAGTCGAAAGTGTAACGCTTCAAAATTCGGCTTCTTCCGTTTCCACAACTTTGCCGAAGGTCCGGAACGCAATCTCCCCGACAACAAGCCAGGTAACTTTTATTCAAGACCAGGTTGGGGTGTCTGATTTAGGTCCGAGCGTTAAGGTAGATTTCGGAGCAGTTATCACAAAAGGAACGCCGACTACTTTGCGTTTTAAATATAGCGGCATTTTAAACAGCGCGCAGGGCGGACCTCTCTTAAATAAAAGGTTGGCTGCCGTCGGCAATAACGGGGGTTATTTAATGTATGCGGCACGCTGGTTTCCGTTTCACGAATATGCTGCTGACCGCGCGACATCGGACATTACGATTTCGGTGCCCGGAGGTTTTCAACTCGTCGGTTTCAGTGATGCGCCGCTGACGCAGACGGGCGGAAAATACCGCTTTGTGCAATCGAAGCCCGCACTCATCGGAAATTTTGCTTACGGAAAATATACAAACAAAACGATGCGGCTTGGCGAGTATGAATTGCAGTTTTA
>JALZOH010000421.1 GCA_030857305.1 Acidobacteriota bacterium | reverse complement strand
TTTCAGCTTTTCCATACTTGAATTTACAAAGTTTTCGCCTGAAACACAAGCAGTTAACAAAGTCTGGAAAATAGTTTAATATCCAAATTTAGAGGTAAAAATTATGTCGTCTGTTATCGAAAATTTAGCTCCGGCGCAAGCTCTTAACAGTAGAGGCAATAATTATGTCAAACTGCGCCAAATTACCACTAAAGAATACGATGCGATGATTGATAATGGTGTGTTTGACGAAGATGATAATATCGAACTTTTAAATGGAGTAATTGTTGAGAAAATGCCGAAGGGGATGAAACACCCCACATTAAACGATATTATCGCCATGCTTTTAATACAGAAATTTGGTGACAAGGCTTGTGTCAGAAATCAAAATCCGATTTGGCTCGATGATTTTTCAGAACCCGAACCCGATATTGTCCTCGCTAAAGCGTCTCTGGAGCGGTATTTCGACGGTCATCCGACACCGAGCGAAATTTTTTTGATTATCGAAATAGCGGATTCGACATTAGGCTATGATCGCAATACGAAATCTTTAGCTTATGCACAGGCGGAAATTCAACAATACCTTCTTCTAAGCGTTCAAGATCGAACCATCGAAGATTACCGCGAGCCAAGCGCAGACGGTTACCAATCAAAACAAACTTACCGTGCTGAACAAACTTTTAACCTTACCGCTTTTCCTAATGTTCAATTAGAAGTTAATGATTTTTTGCCCGTCGAGAAAGAATAAATTTACTCTTCCGCAAAATAATCCGAATCAATTCGTTTTATCTCATATGTAGTGGCAACCGACACGCCGACGTTATAATCAATCATCAATTCGGCAAGTTCTTCGCCATCAATTAAAATTATTTTGCTGTCGATCATCGCCACGTATTCACGCGCTTCTTTCGTAAAATCCGAAGTTGTGATAAAAACGCCTTTGCGCGCTCTTTTTCCCTGCAAAGCCCCGGCGAATTTTTGAATTTCGGGCCGGCTAACGTTTCCTTCCCACCGCTTTGCCTGTAAATAAATCACATCTAAACCCAAACGGTCTTCATTGATTATTCCGTCAATTCCCCCGTCGCCGCTTCTGCCGACGGCTTGTCCGGCTTCCTGTAAAGTTCCGCCGTAACCCATTGCGACAAGCAGTTCAACAACCAATCTTTCAAAAAATGTTGGCGAGCAGGATTTTACTTTTTCGATAATTTCAGTGGCTAATGCGTTTCGGATTGTTTGATAAGCAATTTCTAAAGACTCTTCAGGTGTGCCATTTACATCTTCAATAGATTCAATTACAACTTTCTCTGTTTTATCATTTTTCCGATTTTGAAATTCATTGAATTCGGAAAACTGTCTTAAAGTTTTATTGTCGATTCGATTTGGATTTTGAGATAAAACATTCAAACCTCTTGTTGAAATTTGAAAGAAGCCTCTTCTAGAAGATTCTAAAAGTCCTGCCTTAGATAAATAAGTTCTCGCCCAACCAACGCGATTGCGAAAAATTGTTTGTTTACCACTAGGAAGTAATTTTTGTAGTTCAATTTCATTTAAGGCAAACTCTTCCGCTAAAACAATCGCTGCCTCCTGTGCGGAATGTTCTGTTTTATCGCCTGCAAAATGCAAAAGCGGAAGCATTAAAGTTTGGTAATCGGGAATACTCATAATTTTCTATTTCAAAAAGTTCGCGTCGAAAGCTCTTGGAAAAAGCTCTTTCATTTGAAATGTCTCCGTCTTGCCTCGCAAATTCGCCAATATAATTTCGATGTCGCCGCAAAATTCCCAAATAATCTGCCGGCACGCGCCGCACGGCGGCGTTAAATCGTCGGTATCAGCAACAACAACAATTTTTTGAAAATCTTTCGCGCCTTCGCTAATCGCCTTGAAAATCGCTACGCGCTCGGCGCACATCGTTAAACCATAACTAGCGTTTTCAATGTTACAGCCTGTAAAAATTTCGTCGTTTTTTCCTGCCAAAACCGCACCGACTTTGAAGTTTGAAAATGGCGCCGATGCTTTTGCGCGCGCTTGTTTGGCGATTTCAATGAGTTTTTCAGAATCTTTTTTTTTCATATGAAAGAAACCACAGATTAAAATAGATTCAACTTGTGGATAAAAAAATTTGCTTCAATGTTTTGTTTTTCTATTTTCCACTTTTTTCGTTTCTTCGCGCAGTTTTTCGCGCACTATTCCGCACAGCATATTGATGCTGATGTCGGTTTGTCCGCCTTCGGGAATAATTATGTCGGCGTAGCGTTTTGAGGGTTCGACAAATTCGTGATGCATCGGTCGCACAGTCGCGTAATACTGCGCAATAACCGATTCGACGGTGCGCCCGCGTTCATTAATATCACGCTGGAGGCGGCGGATAAAACGAATATCATCAGGCGTATCAACAAAGGCTCTGACATCGAGAAGTTCTAAAATACGCGGCTCGGAGAAAATAAGAATTCCTTCAACAATAACAACGGGTTTCGGTTCGATATGATCGGTTTTTCCGCTGCGCGTGTGCGATTTGAAATTATAAATCGGCATCTCGATTGACGAGCCGTTTTTTAAACGCTTGATATGATTCATCAGCATTTCGCTGTCAATCGAATCAGGATGGTCAAAATTTGCTTGATGGCGTTTGTCGAGCGGCATATCGGCGAGATTTCGGTAATAAGAATCCTGCTCAACAAGGACGACATTACTCGCGCCGACATCTTTGACAATTCGCCGTGCAATCGTCGTTTTCCCCGAACCCGTTCCGCCGCAAATGCCAATAATCATAGTCAGTTATCAGTTATCAGTTATCAGTTATCAGTTATCAGTTATCAGTTATTAATTGTTGACTGATCACTGTTAACTGTTGACTGTTCTAGTTTTGGAATTACTCTTTTCAGTAACTCATTAAACGTGTTTGCAACCCGTG
>JALZOH010000057.1:2768-9491 GCA_030857305.1 Acidobacteriota bacterium | reverse complement strand
AAACAGTGCCTGTTTCTGTTACAAAAGTAAATTTGAAGACACCTGTCAAGCCTATCGTCAAGCCTGTAAAAGTTCGAGTTGCGAAAGTCCAAACTGTTGCTGCTAAAAGGGTAAAGGTCGTTGAAACGAAAATTAAAACAGTAAATTTACCAATTCTCAAAACGCCGAAAAAGAAAAAAATTAAGCCGATTAGTTCGGCAGTATTTCGCGGGAAAAAAGACAGATATGCTTTTGAAGTTTTTTCACTAACCGAAGAATTCGAACCGGTTCCGGCAGTTTTTGTAATTTCAAGGCGCAAGACGGACAGGCAGAAAAAGGCGCATCATTCGCTTGTCTGCATTGGTCAAACAAATTCGATTTTCGACGAAGTAAAAAAACATCGAAACGGTAAATGCGTAAAAAAACACAACGCCAATGTCATTAGCATTCTGACGGAAGGAGATGAGAAAAAACGTCTCAAAATTGAAACTGATTTAAAAGCCGCGCACTCGATTGCGTGTAACCTCCAGCAAATTTAAGAGCTTTAGAGTGCTTTATCCTCTCCGGGCAGAAATGTTAATTGTTAAACTAAAAACGGATGCAAAAGTTTGACGTAATCATTATCGGTGGCGGTGCGGCAGGGCTTTTTTGCGCGATAGAGTCCGGACGGCGCGGGCAAAAAGTTCTCGTTTTGGAACACAACGCGCAGGTTGGGCGAAAAATATTAATCTCCGGCGGCGGACGCTGCAATTTTACAAACGAAGACGTTAAGCCCGAAAATTTCATCTCCCAAAATCCGCATTTCTGTAAATCCGCGCTCGCGCGTTATACGCCGCAGGATTTTGTTGATTTAGTCAAAAAACACAAAATCGAATTTTATGAAAAGAAACTCGGTCAGCTTTTCTGCCGCAACTCTTCGCGCCAAATTATCGAGATGATTGTAGCGGAATGTCAAAAAGCAAAAGCTGATATTCGCACTAATTGTTCGGTGAAAAATGTTGTCAAAACCGACGATTTCAAAGTAGAAACTAATCAAGGCGTCTTTGAATGTCAAAGTTTGGTGATTGCAACCGGCGGGCTTTCATTTCCGAAAATCGGCGCGGGCGGTTTCGGCTACAAAATCGCCAGGCAGTTCGGCTTGAAAATTGTTGAAACGCGTCCGGCGCTCGTGCCGCTCGTTTTCGCCAAAGATTCCCAGAGTTACAAAAAATTGGCGGGCATTTCGGTTGACGCTAATATTTCCTGCGGCAAACATTCATTTCGGGAAAATATTCTGTTTACACATCGCGGACTTTCCGGTCCAGCCGTTCTGCAAATCTCGAATTATTACAAACAAGATAAAGCTATCTCGATTGACTTGTTGCCGAATGCCAATGCGTTTGAGCTTTTTGACAAAAATCGTGAAGGGCGGCAGAATCTCGACAATTTTTTAAGTCAGTTTCTGCCAAATCGTTTTGCCGAAGTTTTCACCGCCCAAAATTTCGTCAATAAACCCGTTTACCAATTGAGCAAAAACGAAATCGAAAAAACCGCCAAAAAAATAAACTCCTGGCAGGTTTTGTTTGATGAAACCGAAGGTTTCGATAAAGCGGAAGTGACTTTGGGCGGTGTTGACACAAACGAACTTTCGTCGCAAACAATGGAAAGCAAAAAAGTGCAGGGCTTATATTTCATCGGCGAAGTCGTGGACGTGACGGGCTGGCTCGGCGGCTACAATTTTCAATGGGCTTGGTCTTCAGGCTTCGCGGCTGGACAGATTGTTTAGTCGTATTTTAAGTTTATAAACGGCATATTCTTCTTTTGTAACATTCGACTGAGCAAAAAAATTGAAGCTGCAAAAGGCAATTAGCCGAGTTGTACAAATTATCTTTTTCATATTTTTTTCCTTTTATCGGAAAGCCGAAATATCCATTCCAAACCGTTCTTTAACGTAATCTTCCTGCGCATCGTTCAAGTTTTTCAGATTCGCAAGGCGACGTTCCGCTTTTTTGATCAGGCTTATAGTTCTCTGAGCCATTTGCTTTATCAGATTTCTGCCTTCGAGCATTTCAGCTTGGACTTTTTCGCGAAGAATAAAAAGTTCGGAAAGCTCGACGACGAGTTTTTCTTCGCGCAGTTCTTTGAGGCGATTTTTAATTTGGTAAATCTGGCGAATCGCTCGGACAAACTGGTCGCCGATTAAATCGCCCATTATTAAATCGGGCGAATCGCGGAAATCTTCGACTAATTTATTGAGGCGATTCTGGTCGCCCGCCGAGTATGCGTCATTAAGCCGCGCCATCAAATCGTGGCGTTTTTCTTTTTCTGTCACGTCCAGAGCCAAATCGGGATGAATGATTTTCGCCAGATTATGATACGCCTTTTTCGCTTCGGCGGTCGGCTGCCATTTGAACGAACATCCTTCGGCACTTTCAGCGTTGGCGGCTGATTCTTCGGCGCGGCGGCGCAGTTCTTCGGCACGTTTTTTTATTTCCTCGTCGTCCGGCACAAGCTTGACTTCTTCTTCAGCGATTTGCGCTTCGATTTCGTCGAGGTCAGCATAGAGCCTGCCAACTTCCATTATGTAATTTGCCTCAAATTGCTCAAGTTCAGCGCGGAGCTCGGTCATTGCTTCTTCCCGAAAAGCGAGTTTATCTTTGAGGCGTTCCAAAACACGCCTTTTTTTATCAAGTTCAATTTCTTCCGGGGCACTAACGTTCATATTTCAAAATTTCAATCATTTACCTGAATTTACCTATGCACATTTGTGACTAAATTATTTTTTCATCATATCAAAAGCCTGCAAGCGATTTGCGTTTGCTGAGTAAAGCAAACCGACGGTTTCATCGGTCGTAAAACGCGTGTCAGGTTCGGAAATTAAAACAAATCTTGCGTCTTGTCCCGTATGAACATTCACACCGACCAGACCTTTTTTATCGAATGGTTTTGGCAAATCGGTAAAAAAATACATATAATTTCCGCGCAGTTCTGAAAGGCGTCTGCGCCGCAAAAAGTAATCGGAAAGTTTTTCGACCTGGCGAATCGGGTCGATGCGCGTCAGAAGACTTTCCTGCACATCGGCGCGTGTTGGCGTTGCGCGGTCGATTACTCGTCCAATAATCTGCCCGCGAATGTTTAAGGCATTCGGCACATTTGGCACGCTGATTTGCAAGCCGTTAATGCGATTCAAAAGATTCGGTGTTCTTGAAGCAATGCCAAAAACGCGAATCTTTTGGCTGACGTAATTTCTTGCCGAATTGCTCGCCAGAGTTGTCAAGTCGACTGAAGAAAACCGGGTTTTCAAGCCCGACCAGCGAAGCGCCAAGGCGGAACGTAAATTTATTGCACCACGCGCAAAGCTCAAAGCGGAAGTTGCCAGCCCGCCGTAACGAAAATAAAGCGCGGTTGCCCGAAGCGCAATTCCCGTCACGGTTCGCAGAATCCCTCGACCCGGCGCTTTATGTTTAACGCGCCATAGCTCGTTTTGAGCGTCGAACTTGATATTTTGAAACGCCGATTGACTTGAGACTTGAGACTTGAGACTTGAGACTCCGAATCCCGCAATCTCGTCGCGCCCGCCGATAACTGCGTCGCTGCGTTCATTGATTAAAACAAATTGCGCCCGTTCAATGTCATGTTCAAATTTGTTGATGCGCTTCCCGTTTTTCGCGTCTATCATCGTCAATTCATCTTTATCCGCAACAAGAATCGTATTTGCATCAGCGAATACAAAATTCGTCAAACCTTTGTCTGCGCCTTTGTAACGCCATAACGTTTTACCACTTTTCGTATCAATTGCCGACACACCGAAACTTCCCTTTTCTTTTGTCTCGCCGTCTATAATGCTCGTAAATTGTCCGCCTGTTCGCACATACAAAACGTTCCCGACCACTGCCATTTCGGGCGTCACACCTAAATCCTTTGCCTCCCATTCGACTTCGCCCGAACGACGATTGACGGCGCGGACTTTTCCGCGTCCCGAAGTAAAAAGAAATTTGTCGTCAAAAACCGGGTCGGCTTCGGTTAAAGCCAGATTGTCTTCGTTAACTTTGAACTTTTCGCGCGTCCCTTCTTTTCCCGTTCGCGCATCGTAACTGGTCGCGCCTTCGTAAAACAGAAAAAGTCTCCCATCAAGAATGAGCGGCGCGCGGTAATTGTCTAGAGTGAAAGCCACTTCCGACTCGGAATCGAACCGCGCAGGCATCATTTCGACATCGCTTTCGAGTTCTTTTTTCCAGAGTTCGTCGCCGCTGGAGAGACTAAAAACGTGAACAATGGGCGTGCGCTTAAATTCATCGCCGACTTTTCCTTTCGCTTTTTTGACGAGCACAACCGCGAGCAAATCCTGTTCAGGCTCAACCGCAAGCTGCAAAACGTCGCCTTTAACTTTATCGCTTCGCCAGAGACTGCTACCGCTCAATAAATCAATTGCTTCGACGCGCGACCGGTCGCCTTCATCAATTGAAACTAAAATCAAATCGGTTGAAGGAATCGGCGTCACGGAAGTTTCGTTCAAACCTTTTGTTCGCCTACGCCACAGCGTTTCGCCCGTCTGCCCGTCAACTGCGTAAAGTGAGTTGTCAGTTCCCGTCAAAACAATGCCGAAATCGGTGGTTTGATAAAATTCTACTTTTCCGTCAAGCCGCGTTTCCCAAACCGCTTGCGCTTGGGAACTTGCCGCGAAAAAGCACAAAAGACACAAAAGTAAAGCAAAAACTTTCATTTGATTATTTTAGCGTTTTTTTGAGGTGTTGAAAAGAATTTTGTAGGGGCAGGTCTTGTGCCTGCCTAATAAACGCAGCGAAAAAATTATTGTAAAAATTTAATTTGGAGGTTAACAGTAATTTGAGCGACATCCGTCGCTGTGGGCAGGTACAAGACCTGCCCCTACAATTTTTCTCGAAAACTTTATTGAACCCGATACGCTTTTTCTTTCCAAACGATAATCACCGTTCCGCCAATATTTTCTACAATTGAGCGCAAATCTGAATCAAGTTTTTTATATTCGTTTGTGCCGCGTGAAATGTTTGTCGTGGATTGCCCTTTAAAAGCTGAATCAATCCAAACACCGTTTGCGCGGTTGAAAGATTTTCCGCCAACGCTGGTTGTTTCAGAAGTTTCCTGCCCCTTTTTCTTCGCCGTTGCACTCAGTGTTTTAGAATTAGCGGTTCTTCCTTGAATTGGCGGCTGTGCGGCGTATTGATTTGGAGCAGGCTTTGCGGAATCGGCGCTTTCGAGAGTTTCCGCTTTTTTATCTTGATTGTCTTCCTTTCGAATCTCTTCTTTTTCGTTTGCGGTTGTATTTGAGTTCGCGCTTTTAGCTTGTAAATTGCTGTTATTTGGTGACAAAGCAAAGTTATTTTGACTGATTTCAGCCCTCGAAGATTCATTTGCCGGAACTTTCGGCGGGGCAGCAACGCTCATATTGGAATTTGCCGTCAGAGCATTTGTCGTTTTATTTTCCGCCGAAATTGATGCGGAATTTGTTGTCGAAACATTTGGAGAAGCGTTTGACATTGTTGAATTTGACATCATTGAATTCGAAAAGCTTTCTCCCGTTGGTAAGACTTCATTAAAAGATGGACCTTGCGCTTTCTCGGTTTGTTCTGAAATTTGCGAAATTTCAGGACCAGGCGAAGCGTTATTATTCTGCAAAACTACGTAAGCAATCAGTCCTGTAAAAGCCAGCAGTAACCCGCCTAACGAGTATGCCAAATTCGGATAGGCGAAAAGTTTTCGATACCAGGGAATTACGGCTCTCACTTTTTCCGTTTTTTCCGCCATAATGACTTCGGTTTCAGTTTCAGCGTTGAGCGAAATCAGATTTGATAAGATTGAACGACAGCGACTGCAATCCGCCAGATGCATCGTATATCTCTGCTTTGTCTTTTCCGGCAACGCATTTTCAGCAAACGCGGAAATTTCGTCCGCGTCGAGGTGAGACAATTGCGGATTTTCGATTGTCGATTTCGCATTTTCCGCCGCAAACGCAGCTTCGCCTTTCGCCGTCTGTCGCAAAAGAGTATCTATTTCTTTGTCGAATTCACTTGTCATTGATCATTTACAATGTACCATTTTTCATTTTGTTAAATGTTTAATGATAATTGTTTAGTGTCAGAACGACCGTTCAAAAATTTCTTGCACCAGCGCCAAAAAAAGCGCGACGGCGAATAACTTTTCCATACTGATTCCGAGCCGCTGCGCCGTCTCCGACAGATGACGCCTTACTTCTTCCGGTTTCCAGCCGTGTTCGGTGGAAAGAATTTTTTCAACCGATTTTCTGATTTCCGTCTGCACACGCACGAGTTTGCGGCTGGCGGTCGCTTCGTGAAAGCCGAGCGTGTTTCCAATGTCTTTGAGCTTTAAATCATCGAAGTAATACAATTTAAGAATTAATTTATCTTCGGCTTCGAGTTCGGCAATCGCCTGTTTCAAAGCGGCTGCAACATCTTTTTGCGCCTCGGCATTGCCGAAAAGATTTTCGGGATTTTCGCTGCGGGTGACAATCGAAGCATTACCCGTTTTTTCCGAAGATTCGTTTGCTAAATTTTCAAATTCACGATCTTCTTCAATCTGTACAAACTTTGACTCTTTACGAAATTGGTCGATTGCCAGCTGTGAAACAATGGCGCGGAGCCAACCCGCAAGGCTTCCGCGCCCCGAATAATAGGAAAGTTTCGTTTTCAATTTTCCGCTCTGGTCGCGCTTTAAGCCGTAGAGTTCCGCCCAAATCGAACTTGCCAGATCTTCCGCGTCTTCCGCATT
>JALZOH010000057.1:0-2758 GCA_030857305.1 Acidobacteriota bacterium | reverse complement strand
TTTCACAAGCGATTATCAAACACAAATCATCTGCCCGGATGACGTCAACAAAATCCTTTATTTCACCCGCTCCGGCATTTTCGTTGTCACGCAAAACATATTTTTCGATTGATTTTATAATGCGCTCGCGGATATCCGCCGCATTTAATCCACGTGGATTCGCGGCGCGTGAAATGAGTCGCGCGAGCGCATCATCAATCATTAACTTATGTTTATCGGCAAGGCTCATCAGCAAAATGATGCGAAAAGTTTAGCACAATACTAAATTGAAAGAGATTATTTTCTTAATATAAATATTCGGGAAATTTCGTAAGCCAAACAATATCAAGATTTACAAATTTCTATGTCTGTTTTTTTTGTTTTTTTCTTTTTGAATAAGAATACGTTGTAGCTTTTTCATTGACAATAAGGTTAATTGATAGTTAAAATTCGCTAGATTGTTTATAAAAAAGAAAAATCTCTGCCTGGAAACAGATTTCGTTTTTCTGTTTTTGTCTTTCAGAGACGAACCGTTTGAAAACCAACATTAAAATAATTCTGCGAATTTTGGAAGGAGAAAATGAGAAAAAATAAATTTCGTCAAATCGAATCAGTCATCAGTTTTGCGTTTTTCATACTTTTGAGCATAACAATTTTATCCGGTAATTTGAATGCCCAGCGAGGCAATGAGTATCGGGGTTTTTGGGTTGATACGTTTAATACTTCGCTTAACAATCACAATGATATAGTTGCCGTCGTCAACAATGTTAAAGCGGCGAATTCCAACGCCATTTTCGCGCAAGTCCGGCGGCGCGGCGATGCCTGGTATCTGAATTCGCTTGAGCCGAAGCCGGATTTTACGCCGATTGCGGCAGGCTTTGACCCGCTCGCGGATTTGATTGCGACGGCGCACGCCGAAGGCATCGAAGTTCACGCATTCGTTATTATGGGCGCGGTTTGGAACAAGAATCCGACGTTTGCACCATCGGCGACGCTCGGTCCGCCGACGAATCCGAATCACGTTTTCAACCTACACGGCGGTTATAATTCAACTACAAAACAAATTGTTCCGGGTCCGAATAATTGGCTGACGCGCACGCTGCTTCCCGACAACTCCGCAAACGGCATTACTTTTCAAGGACACCGTTTCGGCGCGGAATTTTGGCTTGATTTCGGTCATCCCGATGCGGAGGCTTATTCGGTTGATGTTTTAATGCAGCTAGTCCGAAATTATGATATTGACGGGTTGCACCTCGACCGCATCCGCTATCCCGAACTCACCGTTTCCGGTCAGACGCCTACGAGCGGCGCGAATATCGGCTACAATCCGACGAGCGTCGAGCGTTTTCAGCGTCGTTATAATATTCCGGTCGGCTCGCCCGCGCCTGTTCCGGGTGATGCAAACTGGGCGCAGTGGCGACGCGACCAAGTTTCAAATCTGGTGCGCCGCGTTTATCTCAATTCCGTTGCCGTCAAGCCGCAATTAAAGGTTTCGGGCGCGCTAATTGTTTACGGCGGCGGTCCGACGACGGAAGCCGGGTGGAAATCGGCGGAAGCCTACTGGCGCGTTTATCAGGATTGGCGCTCTTGGACGGAAGAAGGAATTCTCGACATTGCAATTCCGATGAACTACAAACGCGAAACAACGCAAGCCGGACTTTTTGACACTTGGAACGAATGGACGAAAAATCATCAATACAACCGCGCATCGCTCGTCGGGTTGGGCGCATATCTAAATTCGATTGAAGGCACGCTACGGCAGACACGACGCTCACTCGCGCCATCAGCGACGGGAAACAACATCGCGCGGGGCATAGTGTTCTACGCAATGGCGAATACGAACGAAGCGGTTACCGCCAATCCGCTTTCGATTCCACCGGGACAAAATACGCCGAAACGCTCGTTTGCGGAATTTGCGTCGGGTTTAACCACTGGCAAATCCGTCAGCGGCACAACTTTTTATGAAGACCCGATAGCTAATCCAACGCCGGTTTTCAGCCAACTGGCAACTGTTCCGGTGTTTTCGTGGAAAGCCGCGCCGACTAAAGGTCATTTGATGGGTTTTGCCCGGCGCGACGACAATACGATATTGGATACGGCAAACGTAACCATCAAAAATCTTGAAACTAATGCTGTGCGCTCGACCGCAACCGACGGCGGCGGATTTTACGGCGGTGTTGATTTAACGCCCGGACAATATCTCGTTAAAGCGCAGCTTGGCAGCGAAACGCTTTATTCGTGCGTGTCAAACGTGGTTGCCGGAACTGTTACAACCGCTGATTTGCACACGGAAACAATTGCTCCGACTACTTCCGTTTTGCTTGACCCGCCTGCTCCAAACGGCGCTAACGGTTGGTATACGAGCAACGTTACGGTCAACCTTTCGGCGGCGGATGACTGTTCGGGAGTTGCCTCAACCGAGTATTCAATTGACGGCGGCGCAAGTTGGGTTCCCTTTACAAGCGGTTTTTTGGTTAGTAATGAAGGCATTACGAACATTCAATATCGCTCGACCGACCGCGCGGGAAATGTCGAAACAATCAAAAATATAACAATCCAAATTGACAAAACCGCGCCGACTATTACGTTAACGGCAAATCCTTCGACAATTCGGTCGCCAAACGGCAAACCGGTTACGGTTCAGCTTCGCGGCACGGGAAGCGATGCGGTTTCCGGTTTAGCGAGCGTTAGTTATACCGTTACTGATGAATACGGAACATCGCTAAGTATTCCGACCCGAACTCTAAGCGGAAAGTCAGCCAATTGGACTGATTCGATA
>JALZOH010000056.1 GCA_030857305.1 Acidobacteriota bacterium | reverse complement strand
GATGTCAATACGTGATTGCAAGTTTAGTATCTACTATTGCAATTATTTTCTACATAGTGTATCTTTTTATAAGTATGGAAAAGAGTGAATTAAAAAAACGGCGTGAAAGGCTTGGATTAACACAAACAAGTTTTGCTGAAACTATTGGAATTTCTGCCAACACTGTTTCGAGATACGAAACCGGAACGATGACAATTCCGAAAAATATGGAATTAATTTTAGAGGCGCTAGAAAAGCGGCATATTGAAGACTTGCAGCGACCGATCGCAAAGGCTAAGTAAATGACTATAGACGCTTAAAAGATATTGAGAATCATTTAGAACGCGCCGACGCCCGGATCGAACGATTTGAGCGAATCGAGGCTGTAGAAGAACTACAAAAACTAAAAGCGTTAGTAATCAAAATGACGGTTGGAATCATCGCCGTGATGTGTGCTGTTTCTGTCATTTATAATCAATTTTGAGCAAAGAAATAGTTTCCGCAGCTTTTCGCAGTTGCGAGTTTAGACACTTCGCTAAAAAATCTCTTTGTTTTTGGCAAAACTAAAAAGCTTCGATCTTTGAAAATTAAATAGTATTTGGTGGGAAATTAGGTGGGAACGTAAAAAGAGGCATCAAGTAGATGCCTCTAAAACCTTGTATTTACTGGAGCCGGTGAACGGATTTGAACCGCCGACCTGATGATTACAAATCAACTGCTCTACCAACTGAGCTACACCGGCTGAGGATTACTTCGAGAAAGCAATCGCAAGCTAAAAATACTACAAAATCATTTTATTTTGTGCAAGCTGGCAGGCGAAAAAACGAAAATTTAAGTGGTGTTTTTATTTGCTTAGAGGAATCGTTTCCGGTTTGGTTAAAACGGTTTCTTGCAGAATCCGTCGTTTTTTGTTTTCCGCAAAAAAATATTTAAAGTAACCGAACATTGACCAACAAGCGGTAACGACAGCAATCCACAGGGCGCCGCGCCCGACCAGGTAACCAAAAACGCGCCAGTCGTCGGTGTTAAGCGTGAAGTTTGAGAGATGTGTGAAAGCTGTCTGAACTTCCGCCACTTCCCAAAAACGAAACGAGGGCAAAACCCAGCCGAAATTTGAAACCGGCGGATTGCCGTTTGCGCCGGCGACCAATAAAGCGACGATCGCCGTACACTGCGCCCACATTTTTACTTTTCCGACTTTCTGCGCGGAAATAACGATGCCTTCGGTTGCCGCGATTGAGCGCAAACCGGTAATAATAAATTCTCTACCCAAAATCACGACTACCGCCCAAGCCGGTGCCAGATGTTTTTCAACCAGAACGATTAAAGCGGCAGAGACGAGCAGTTTATCGGCAATCGGGTCAAGCAGCGCGCCTATTCTGGAAACTTGTTGGCGACTGCGCGCCAGATGTCCGTCCAAAATATCGGTCAAAGATGCGGCAAGAAAAATTGCAATCGCCATTGCGTAACTACTGATTCCAAACCATTCTTCGGCAAACGGTGTGAGCAGAACTACAACCAGCAGCGGGACGATTATAATACGCGCCAATGTTAGATAATTCGGTAGATTCACAATGTTAATCGCCCCCGAGCAACTGATTTTGTTCCGCTTCAAGTTTAGGTTTGTATTGTAAATTGTGTCAAGAAACGTGTGAAATCTTGTAATGTGGATTTAAAGTAAAAAAAAGGCGAAAGAGCAAAACTCATCGCCTTTTTTATCAAAATTTGTAAATTGCCGTCTACGGCTGCATAAAACCGAGATTTGTGTTTGGAAAGTTTACAAGATTTGGAAAAACAGTAGTCATATCGGTTTCGGGCAAACCGTACCAACGCGCCAGAGTTGCCGCATATTGTTCGACAGATGTTGTCGGAATCCAGCGTCCACGGGCGTTTGCGCCGCTGTCGGCATCGTCGGGACCGTTCATCGTTAAAGTTGGATACGGTGTTCCATTTGACGTCGGTGTTCCGTAGAAATTGCCACCCAAAACCGCGCCGCCGATGACAAACAGATGATTTCCCCAGGCGTGATCGCTTCCGACATTGGCGCCTGAACCTGCGGGATTTAGCGTGCGCGCAAAATCCGACATCGTGAAAGTAGTTACTTGATTCTGCATTCCCTGCGCAGTCATCTCGTCATAAAATGAGCGAACCGCCTGGCTGAATTGCGACAGCAAATTACCTTGTCCGAGAAGTTGTCCGTTGTGTGTGTCAAAACTACCAATTTGAACGTAGAAAATCTGCCGGTTGACACTCAAATCCGTTCGTTTTTTTATTAGACGGGCGACTTGTTTGAGTTGATTGCCGATTGATGTGTTCGGAAAAGCTATCGTTACTTCCTGAAAAGTTGCTAATGCCTGATTAGCTTTGATTGCCTGGTCGGTGATGTGGCTCGCGGCGGCAACATAATTAGAACTTAAATCCTGCATTCTCAGCTGATTAAATGCCGCCAGCCGCGCTTGTGATGCCGCGGATGTGTCGTAGCCCTGCGGATTTAAGACATCGCTCAGACGAGTTCCGGCATTATTAATTGCTAAGGGCAAAGTCGATTGTCCGGAAGTGAAGAGTTGCGCGCCGTTGATCGAGGTAATCATCGGAACTAATCCGCCCGGATTATCCGCAGAAGTGCGGCGGTCGGAGATTCTGCCGCCCCACCCCGTAAAGGATTTTCGATCAGAGCGTCCCGATTGGTATTGACTAACCTGATCGGAATGCGAAAAAAGCTGGAACGGTTTTTGTACCGAATTGCTTTGATACTGGGCGCGCGTCATCGGTCGGACGAGCGTGCCGGTGTTGGCTACAATCGCCATCTTATTTTGCGCCCAAAGTTCGTGGATGCCGTTGTTGACTCCGCCCATTACCGTGCCCAGACTCGGGTTTAAACCGTAACTCAAATTGTTCATAGACGGCACGGATATGGGTAGCAGAGAGTTTTGCGCAAGCGCTAAACCTGCCACGCTTCGCGCACTAAAATATGTCGAATAATTGCTTAAACTAGCGTCGCTGTGATTCGGAATAACAGTATTATTACCGTCGTTTCCGCCCGCCATAAACACACAAACCAGCGCGCGGTAATCATTTGGGGCATTTACGTCGTTACTATCTTCGGTCTTTTGCGCCAGAGCGCTCATCAATCCGAAATGCTCAACCTGCGTGGCAAGCGTGACCATTCCGAGAGCGCAGCTCGATTTCTTCAAAAATTCTCGTCTGTTCTGTTTCATAGTTTTTTTTACCTCTGGACTTGATACTGCGACGAAGTCGCGATCAGATAAATTGCCGTTTGCGCGCGAACCAGCGGAGTTGTGCTTGGCACTGCTTGAACTGCGGTTAAAATTGTATTTTTCATCTGCGCCGACATCGTGCCGTGCATCAACTTCTGGTTGAGCGTGTCAAGAAGCAGATTGCTGCTCGGATCCCCTGCCGCTAACGCCTGCATTTCCGTTAAATTGATTGACGTTCCCAAAGGAGCTAGTGAGCCTACATTAACACGACCAAAAACAATCGTGTTGACAAAATTTGCGCGGGCGATAGCTGTCCCGGTGGTTAAAATACCAAACTCGGGACCGTTGAGAGCCGTTCCGGGAATAATATAATCGGGGGTGTAGTAATTAAACACGGTCGGTGAATTAAAAGTATTCTGTCCCATCGGCGCGATTATCTGGTTTATATAACCGTCGCTTTGCGCAGCGCCGTTGGCGGAACGCGCTCCGAATTGCCGCAAAATGTTGGTTGCCAATTGGACGGGCTCGCGCAGTTTGCCGTAATTCGGGTCGGTCTTAACATTTCCGCGCGCTTCCGGGTCGAGCAGAATTGCTCTGACGACCGCTTTCAAATCGCCCCGCACGTTTGAACTGTTATTATTGAATACCGCCGCCACACGACCGACATAAGCCGGAGTCGGGTCACTGGTGACAAGGTGCTGAATCAAAAAACGACTGACAAACGGCGCGACATTCGGATGATAGAAAATATTGTCCAGCGCCTGATGAAGTTCGGTTGTGCCGTTTTGATTTGCCGCAATATTTGTGTTGACCGCGCCCGGGTAATTGAGCAAAGTTTTTGCCGTAACATCGTGATTATTTTGAACCAAAAGCATCGGGTCTTTGTAGTTGGGCGCGCCGGTAGTTCTATTCGGGCAAAGCGCCGTATTTTCGCAAAGCGTCCAGCCCGTAAAAACTTTGGTGAAATTATTGACGGTATCCTGGTCGTAAGAAGGAATCGGATTGCCGCTTCCGTCAAGCTGCAGAGTGCCGTCTTGATTGAGCATAAACAAACCGATTGAGAAAAGCTGCAAAATCTCGCGGGCGAAATTTTCATTAGGATTATTTTTCGTGCTGCGCACCATATCCAGATAATTTCCCATTCCCGGGTTGAGCGTCATCTCGGTCATCAAATTTCTGTAATTGCCAAAAGAGTTTTTTGATAAAACCTGGTGATAAGTAATCATATGACTCGATTGCTGGGTGTCGACGCCGGAAATAACCCACATCTGCCCGAGCGACCAGGCGACGCGATGTTTGAGCTGGGCGTTTCCGTAGAGCGCTTCTTTGAAAAACCAATTTTGCACTGGGTACATCGAGTAATAATCGCGTATGCAAACTGCATATTCTGGGCTATCTCGCGGACAGCCTAACTGAGCGTCGTTCGGCTTTAAGATAAAGTTCGGATAAGGATTTGTCGGATACGGTTCTTCAAATTGTTCGACCAGCCACGTTGTCAGTGGTATGCGGCGAAGTCTCGCATCAAGCGCGGGGGTCGGACCAAATGTCGCCTGCTCCATAAAACGCTTACGGTCGCCCGAATGCAAAGAACCGACATATTTAACTTCTTGAACTTTATCGGTTTCTTTTGATCGGGCTTGCGGCGCAGGAGTCGGAACCGCTCCCACATCGTCTTTAATATCGCCGCCCGTTTTACCGATTCCAACCCGCACGCGATTACTCGTTAAACCGCGCCACGAAACGCCGACTAAAACGTCTCCGTCTAATATCGGCTCATCCCAAAAACCCAGTTCGTCTTTGAGGTAAACGGTGACGGCGTAAATCCATTCCTGCCCTTGAACCGGCTCGACACTTAAAACCGGGAAGCGGTATTTTCTCCCCTTAGCGTCTTCGACATAAACGCGCAAACCGCTCGCGCCTTCCTCATTCTTCAAATCTATATTCGTTACATAAAGTAAGATTTTTGAATCCTGATAAAAAGCTTTATTACGATTTTTTGTTAAATTTTCGTTAAAAGACTTCCCTATTTTTGTCGCTAATGCGCGGGTTGAATCTTTTTCACTGATTAAGATCGGGGTTGGCGAATCAGGATTTGAGTCCTCTTGAGCGAGAGTCGGGAAAGCAAGTAAAAAAACTACCAGACTTGCACTTAGAAATTGCCACCAGAAGCGCGATGTTCTGCTTATCATGCCGTTTCCTCCAAATATTTTCTCGGTTAAAAATGTGTTCTTGTGATTGAAAGCAAATATAACGACCGGTAGGAAGCTGTCATTAATTATTATATACATTCATACTATAAAATTTTCGATGGAAAAACACAAAATTTTCAGACCGGTTTTTGATTTTTTTCAAATAATAATAAGAATAAAGTAACTATTGTGTAGTTAGACGAGGCAATTTAAGATTTAGTCTAAAAAATGTCAAGAATTGTCAAGAATCTTTTTATTAAATACTTGCCTGACTAAATTTAGATATGGCGCAAACATATTTTCTCGAAAAACCCCCAAACTTCAGTTTCAAATATACTGTTTTCAGTCACGGTTGGTATGGTCTTCTGCCGTTTGAATTGGACACGGAAAATTGGCGTCTCAGTTACGTTTTTAGCGATGAAAATAATATTGAACGGACGGCGGCAATTGTTTGTGAAACAGAAAATACGCTGGGAATTGAAGTTTTGGGCAACAGGATTGCTGAAAGATTTAAGAAAAAAATTTTGCGCGACGTGCGTCATATATTGCGGCTTGACGACGATTTAAGCAAGTTTTATAAACTGGCGAAACGTGAAAAGGAATTCGCCTGGATTGCCGAAAATAATGCGGGCAGACTTCTTCGTTCGCCAACGGTTTTTGAGGATATGGTGAAAACCGTCTGCACGACGAATTGTTCCTGGGCTTTAACGAAAAAAATGGTTGCAAACCTGGTCGAAAAACTCGGTGAGGAAACTGCCGTTGGCAAACACGCGTTTCCGACGGCTGAGAAAATGGCGAGTGTGACGGCAGAATTCTACCGCGGTGAAATCCGCGCCGGTTATCGCGCTTCTTATTTTGCGGAACTGGCGGAAAAGGTGGCGAGCGGAAAAATAAAACCCGAAAGCTGGCTTCAGACCAATCTTTCAACCAGCGAACTAAAAAAGGAAATGAAGCAGATAAAAGGTGTCGGCGATTATGCCGCGGAGAATCTTCTAAAACTCGTTGGGCGGTATGAAGGACTCGCGCTTGATTCGTGGCTGCGGGCGCAGTTTTACAAAAAACACGCGGGCGAGAAAGTTTGTGCGGACAAGGAAATCGAAAGTTTTTATGAGCGTTTTGGCGATTGGCGCGGGCTTGCTCTGTGGTGCGATATGACCGAAAGGTGGTTTGACAAGACGTAGAACCCTCGCACGCGCCAAATCACTTTGAAAATTTATCAAGTTAAAAATTTTTCAACCTTCTATAAATTTCCTGCATCTGAAAAATCAGGCGATTCTACGCCTGGAAAATTGATATTAAGTATATTTTAATTAAGGAGAATAAACTAAAAATGAAAAACAATTTATTGAAAATATGTGCCGTTTTTACGACAATGTTTATCGTTCTGCTGCTTGCCGACACGGGAAACGCGCAAAGGAGACGCGCGCGCGGACGCATCATTTCACAACAGCAAATGGAACAACTGCTTGAAAATATCGAAGAAAGAAACGACGCTTTTACCAATCAATTAAACAAATCTCTGGATAGAAGCCGTTTAGACGGAAGCAGAACCGAAGACAATATCGCCGAACGCGCCAGAGAATTGGAAAATGCAACGGACGAGCTGCGGCGTGAGTTTGACCATAATGACACTCGTCGTGAAAACAGACCGGAAGCCCGAAACATCTTAAACACTGCAACAGAAGTAAATCGCATAATGATAAGTCGAAACTTCAGCAGACAAGCCGAGAACTCGTGGATCCAACTTCGTAATGAGCTAAATGCTTTGGCGGGAATTTACGGATTGCCAGCGGTTGGCGCGAAAACTTATAGATTTGTGGCGGCGCGAAATACAGTTCCGGTAAGAAATACAGTTCCCGTCCGACGAGCAATCATTATCAGAGGTTACAGCCAGCAGCAAGTTGAACAACTACTTGAGAATATCGAAGAGCGGGCTGACGATTTTACCAATCAATTAAACAAATCTCTGGATAGAAGCCGTTTAGACGGAAGCAGAACCGAAGATAATATTGCCGAACTCGCCAGAGATTTGGGAGATGCGACCGATGAATTGCGGCGCGAATTCGACCATAATGATACTCGCGGCGAAAACAGTCCGGAAGCACAAAGGATTGTGGGTGTCGCAACCAATATAGACCGTTTAATGAGAAGGCGAAACTTTGGTGGGCAAACCGAATCAACCTGGGTGACGCTTCGCACTGAACTTAATACTTTAGCGAGGCTTTATGGATTACAGCCGGTCGGTTCGAGAAGTTACAGATAACTCGTTCAAATTTGTTTCTAACTTTATCAGAGGCAGCCATTTGTGGTCTGCCTCTTATTTCTTAAATTATGGCGGCGCATCTACCTTTGCCCTTTTACTCGTTTTTTCCTAACATAAGCTACTATGGACGAAATTCAAGACTTCACTGAAAAGTTGGGTGACGCAGACCTCGGCGACACCCAACTGCAAATCCCCACGGAACTGCCGATTCTCCCCTTGCGCGACATCGTTATTTATCCGTTTATGATTGTTCCGCTTTTTGTTTCACGCGACCGGTCTATTCGCGCTGTTGACGAAGCGCTGAACCAAAACCGGATGATTATGCTCGTCTCGCAAAAAGATGTCGACAAGGAAGACCCGACGCAGGAAGACCTTTATAAAGTCGGAACGGTAGCCGTCATTATGCGGATGCTAAAACTGCCGGACGGACGAATTCGTATTCTTATACAAGGACTTTCACGCGCTCAAGTTGAAGATGTTACGCCAGGAAGTGATTTTGCTCGTGCAACGCTGCTGCCGATTCCCGAGCCTCTGACACCAAATAGTTCTCTGGAAGTTGAAGCCTTGACCCGCAACGTGCGCGCTTCGATGGAGCGCGCGGCGACGCTTGGCAAAAATATCTCGCCGGAAGTTTTGGCGATTATCTCGAACCTCGAAGACGCCGGAAGATTAGCCGACCTTTCGGCTTCAAATCTCGAATTGAGAGTCGAAGACGCCCAAAGCATTCTGAACATTTTTGACCCGGTTCTCCGCCTTCGGCGCGTCAACGACCTTTTGAGCAAGGAAATTGATGTGTTGACTGTTCAGCAGGAAATCAATACGCAAGCCCGCGCCGACATTGACCGTTCGCAGCGCGAGTATTTTTTGCGCCAGCAATTAAAGGCGATTCAGTCGGAACTCGGTGAAGGAAACGAGCTTTTTGAAGAGGTCGAGCAGTATCGCGACAAAATTTTGAAAGTAAAAATGCCCCCGCAGGCGGAAGAAGAATCACTCCGGCAACTCAAAAAACTTGAGCGAATGCACCCGGACACCGCCGAGACTGCAACTTTGCGAAATTGGCTCGACATAATGACGGAGCTTCCCTGGTCGAAGGCTTCTAAAGATAATCTCAACATAAAAAAAGCGGAACGGATTTTGGACGAAGACCATTACGGACTCGAGCGCGTCAAGGAGCGCATTGTCGAAGCTCTCGCCGTTCGTAAATTAAGAGAAAAACCGAAAGGCTCGATACTCTGCCTTGTCGGTCCGCCGGGCGTCGGGAAAACTTCCCTGGGACGTTCAATCGCCCGCGCTTTGAACCGCAAATTTGTGCGGCTCTCTTTAGGTGGTCTGCACGACGAGGCGGAGATTCGCGGTCATCGGAGAACTTATGTCGGCGCGATGCCGGGCAGAATTCTTCAGGCAATTCAGCAAGCCGAAACAAATAATCCGCTTTTAATGCTTGATGAAATCGATAAAGTCGGCGCGGATTTTCGCGGTGATCCAAGCTCTGCGCTGCTCGAAGTTCTCGACCCGGAGCAAAACAGTTCTTTTCGGGATAATTATCTGGGTGTTACCTTCGATTTGTCGAACGCTATGTTTATGACGACGGCAAATGTGCTCGACACGATTCAACCGGCGCTGCGCGATCGAATGGAGATAATTCATCTTTCAGGTTATACCGAAGAAGAAAAACTTGAAATTGCCAAACGCCATCTGCTTCCAAAACAAATTGAGGAAAACGGGTTGGAAAAGGCGGACGCAAAATTTGAGCGCGGCGCTTTGGCAAAAATTATCGGCGAATATACGCAGGAAGCCGGTCTGCGTCAGTTAGAAAGGGAAATTGGAAAAGTCTGTCGCAAGATTGCGCGGAAAAAAGG
>JALZOH010000420.1 GCA_030857305.1 Acidobacteriota bacterium | reverse complement strand
CGAGACACAAAGCCGCGACGCCTTTTTTTGCGTTCCGACGTTTCATTTCATAAAGAAGCGTGGTTAAAATTCGTCCTCCGGAATTCCCGATCGCGTGTCCGAGCGCAACCGCCCCGCCGTTGACATTGACTTTTTCCAACATCAAACCAAGTTCCTTCATTACGCCGAGCGCTTGCACCGAGAAAGCTTCGTTAAGCTCAAAAAGGTCAACTTCCTCCATTGACCAACCGGCTTTTTCCAAAACATTTTTCACGCCTTGCACCGGAGCCATCATAATATATTTCGGCTCGATGCCCGAAGTTGCATAGGCGACGATTCTGGCAAGCGGTTCAATACCAAGTTCTTTTGCTCGTTCGGCAGATGTTACGACCACAGCCGACGCGCCGTCATTAATACTCGAAGCATTTCCCGCCGTCACCGTGCCACCTTCTTTTTTGAATGCCGCTTTTAGTTTTCCCATTCCTTCGGCGGTCGCATCTTCACGAATTCCTTCGTCGTGGTCAAAAATAATCGGCTCACCTTTTTTCTGCGGAATTTCAATCGGCACAATTTCGTCCTTGAAACGTCCGGCGGTTCTGGCTTCTGCCGCTTTGCGGTGCGAGTTATAAGCGTATTCATCTTGCTCGCTTCTACCGATTTGATATTTTTCCGAAACGACTTCCCCCGTATTTCCCATATGCCAATTTTCAAACGGACACCAAAGCCCGTCGTGAATCATCAAATCAATCGCCTGTTGATTGCCCATTCGGAAACCGTCCCGCGCCGACGGCATCGCGTAAGGAATATTCGACATCGATTCCATTCCGCCCGCGACGACAAAATCCGCATCGCCTAGTTTGACCGCTTGCGCGGCGAGCGCGACTGCGCGAAGTCCCGAACCACAAACCATATTCACGGTCAAAGCCGAAACTTCCGGCGGCAAATCTGCCTTCAAAGCCGCTTGACGCGCCGGTGCTTGTCCGAGTCCGGCTTGCACGACGCAACCCATAATTACTTCGTCAACGTCTTCCTTTTTTATTCCCGCGCGTTTCACTGCTTCTTTTATTGCAATGCTTCCCAAATCCGTCGCCGAAAAAGGCTTCAAACTTCCCTGAAATTTCCCGGTTGCCGTTCGTGCGGCACTTATTATTACTGCGTCTTTATTATCTGACATTTATATTTCCTTCCCTTTAATAGTTTGTTATTTGATGATAGCAAAAAAACATTTGTTAAGCATTCGGTAAAATTTGTGCTTTAGGTCAAGCTGTATAAAATAAAAGTTTTACTCTTCACCGATGTCTTCATTCCAAATTTCTGGATTTGCATTAATATAATCGGCAAGCATTTTTATACATTCCTGCGAATTTAAGTTTATTACTTTCACGCCGTTTTCCTTGAGCCATCCAATTCCACCGTCAAAGTTTTCAGCTTCGCCAATAACGACCGTGCCGATTTTGAATTGACGAACGAGTCCTGAACAATACCAGCACGGCGCAAGCGTCGTGACCATAATTTTATCCAGGTAAGTTTTTTGTCGCCCGGCTTTGCGAAAAGCGTCTGTTTCGCCGTGAACAGACGCGTCATTTTCCTGCACGCGGCGGTTTCGTCCTTTTCCTAAAAGATTTCCTTTGTTGTCGAACAACGCCGCGCCAATCGGAATTCCGCCTTCTGCAAGACCCTTTCGCGCTTCTCCGAGAGCAACCGCGAGCATCGAATCATAATCCGGCAATTCATTCATAATTTTTATTATAATTTCATATTTTCTTTCCGGACAAAATTATATGCTAATCTTGATAAAAAAGAAGCGGAGAGAAAAAAGTGTCTCAAAATTTTCAAGCGGGCGATTTTTTAATTTTTCAAATTGAAAGCGCATACGGGCTTTTGCGCCTTTTGGCGATGGAAGAAACCGAAACAGATACGATTTGGCATCTGGCGGCTTATAATGAAATGTTTCTCGATATTGAGATGGCGGATGCCGCTTTGGAAAACTCACAAACTTTAACCGTTAGCAATTCACATCTGGCTTTGACCAATCGGGCGTTTGAAAGCACACAAGTCGCGCGCATGAAAAACGAGCCTTTAACCAGCGAAGAATTAAAATTTTTTGAGAACTGGAAAAATAATCCGAACCGCGAGGTATCTGACCGTTCGGTGAGATTGATGCTCGGTTTAAGATGATTTTCGATTAATTTTCTCAGCTAAATGTCTGGTCGTGTTGTCCGTAATGCTTGTTGATACAACATTTGAAAAGTCAGCTTCCGGCAACAATTCACTGGTTTGAGCGGGTTGAAATCGCTTTTCGGCATCCTTATTTTCAATTTCGATGCCTTCTTTTCTTTTATTGAAATGCTTTTTTAGTTTCAGCCCGACAATGAAATTTGAAATTTGCCAGAATCCGATTGTCAGAAGAAACGCCGCCGCCATGTAAACTGTTGAACTCACATCCGGTTTTCCCCAGTGACTCCAATAAAGCAAAATTGCCATTGCAAAACTGACAATTGCGCTTAAAGAATTCAAGGTTTGCGTAACTCTTATTTGTTCTTCGGGCGTGTTCCCGCCAAATGCCGTATTGTTTTTCTTACTTAAATCCGGCAAAAACTCGCCGCAATTTCGACAGTATGATTTTTCTTTTTGGTCAGCTGTTCCGCATTTTGGACAAAACATAATTTAATTATGATAAACATTAAATATTTATTTTATCTTTTCTTATTTACAATTAACAAAATAAACGTAAATTACCGGTAAATGTTCAATTTGCAATGCGGCGCCGTTTAAGTTCCTTACTTAGTAAATCAAGTTCGCGGCTCATTTGCCCGGTCACAGAAGTGTTTTCCCTTGCGCGGCGAATAAGATACGGCACAGTGTCTTTGACCGGTCCATACGGCACATATTTAGACACGTTAAAGTTATTGTTTGCCAGAAT
>JALZOH010000055.1 GCA_030857305.1 Acidobacteriota bacterium | reverse complement strand
ATATTATTCTAATTATGACAACATCAAGTTTCATATCAGATAGATTTTAACACGAATTAAATTTTATGAATAACGTAAATTAATGCTTGGGGTTTGCATTAATCGATTGTTAAAACACAACTTTTAAATTAATTTTTTTTAGTTTTGCGAGCATTTTCAAGTCTTTTAATAAAACAAAAGCGATTCGTCGTGAATCGCTTTTGTTAATGTTAAAAAATAATTTATCAGTTTTACCTGCTACCGCCGGAACTGCCGCTGCCTCCGCCTGAACCAGAGCCGCCTCCCGAGCCGCCGCTTCCGCCGGAGCCACTTCCTCCACCAGAACCACCTGATCCACTGCCTCCAGAGCCGCTTCCGCCACCGGAGCCGCCTGAGCCGCTTCCGCCTCCAGAACCGCTTCCTCCTCCGGAGCCGCTTCCACCGCTTGAGCCGCCCTGACCACCAGAGCCGCTACCACCGCCCGAGCCGCTTCCGCCGCCCGAACCGCCTTGCGAGCCGGATTTCCCGCCGCCTTGTGAACCACCCTGACCGCCGGAGCCGCTGCCGCCCGAACCACCCTGTCCACCTGAACCTGATTGTCCGCCCGACCCACTTTGTCCTCCGCCTGAACCACCAGAGCCGCTACCTCCAGAACCGGAACCCCCGGAACTGCTTCCTCCTCCGGAACCAGAACCACCCGATCCACCTTGTGAACCGGATTGTCCGCCCTGTCCGCCGCTGCCTTGTCCTTGACCGCCGCCTGATTGCCCTTTATTTTCTCGGTCTTGGTTATCTTGGTCTTGATTGTTAGCCATTTTTTTCTCCCTGATTGTAAAATTCTCATTCAGTCCGATAATTTACATTGAGTTTGAACCAAACGAGTAATAAAGTTTGCATACAAAAATCGTGCCAATAATATGCGTTGTTTTTTAACATTTTTGTTGTTTAATCAAGTAAAATGTACTCTACAAATACGCACTTTTTGACAAATGAGAAAATTTCTTTTTTATTTGTCTGAATTTGTTACAACATTGTTAAGTTTCTTTATGGCAAAACAACCTGCAACAATTTATGTTTGTCAAAACTGCGGCAACCAAGAACGCAAATGGCAAGGAAAATGCGATGACTGTGGTGAATGGAATACTTTCGTCGAAGAAAAATTTCGCCCAACGGCACAACCGATCGGAAAAGGTTCGGCAGCGATTAGTACGCGGCAGTTTCGTGAAACAAAGCCTATTTCCTATAACGAAATTGAATCGCAGGACGACGCGCGAACCTCGAGTGGAATCGAGGAATTCGACAGAGTTCTCGGCGGCGGAATTGTCACCGGTTCGCTTGTATTGATCGGCGGTTCTCCGGGAATTGGAAAATCAACGCTTGTCGCGCAAATTGCCGACAATTTAAGCGCCAAGGATTTAAAGGTTCTTTATGTTTCTGGCGAAGAATCCGAAAGGCAAATTAAGATGCGCGGCGAAAGATTAGGTTTAAGTGCCGACAATCTTTTTCTGCTGCCTGAAACAAATCTCGAAACAATTCTCGACGAAACCGAAAAATTAAAACCCGATGTGATTATTGTCGATTCAATCCAGACGGTTTTTTCGCCAAGAATCGAATCTGCTCCCGGTTCGGTCAGTCAAGTCCGCGAAGTCGCCGGACAATTTATGATGTTTGCGAAAAGCACGAATGTTCCGGTTTTTCTCATCGGTCACGTGACGAAAGAAGGCTCAATTGCCGGACCAAAGGCACTCGAACACATTGTTGATACGGTGCTTTATTTTGAAGGCGACCGCCATCATAACCATCGGATTATACGCGCGACGAAAAATCGTTTCGGCGCGGCAAACGAAATCGGCATTTTTGAAATGACAAATGCCGGTTTAATTCCGGTTGGAAATCCGTCGGAAGTGTTTTTGCAGGAGCGTCCCGAAGGCGCAAGCGGTTCGGTTGTCACGGTTTGTATGGAAGGTACGCGCCCGATGCTCGTTGAAGTTCAAGCGCTTGTGACAGGAACGAAATTTGGTACGGGCAGACGGATGGCACAGGGGTTTGATTACAATCGAACTTCCCTTTTAATCGCCGTTCTGGAGAAAAAGCTGGGCTTCCAGCTTGCCAACGATGACGTTTTCGTTAATATTGCAGGGGGCTTGGAGGTTGATGAACCGGCGGCGGATTTAGGCGTCATCGCGGCGATTTCTTCAAGTTTTAGAAACTTGCAGATTCCGCCAGACACGGCGGTTTTTGGAGAAGTCGGCTTAACGGGCGAAGTGCGCGGCGTCCTGCAGGCGCAGTCTCGCGCCCGCGAAGCGCAAACACTCGGCTTCAAAAAATTGATTCTGCCGGCGTCGAATAGAAAAGGTTTGGAAAAACTCTTGGGAATTCGAGTCATTGGCGTAAAAACTTTGGAAGAAGCGTTGGACGAATTATTCTAAAGATAAATAACCTGATTTCATAAAGCTAAAGTTTAAAAACTCATTATCTTTTCACGCGATAAATGCCGACTGCCAATCTTTCCGCAAATCCTTCTTTGACCAGCGCGTGATTGGCTTTGCCCGCTTCTTTGCGCGTAATTCCGACCGCTCTGGCAAATTCGCCCAACGCGGTCATTTCGCACATTTGCAAAAATGCCCGCGCAATTTCCTTGACGGCTTCTTCGCGCGAAAACTTCTTCGCTGTCTCTTTTGGAAATCGCGCTTCGGCGAGTGTCCAGATATATGTAAATTTCGGCGTATATAAAACTTCGCTCGGCACAACCTTCATCGCGCGCTGCAATTCGTCCAGGGCTTTGGTTAATTTTTGCCGATTTTCGATTTCGGCTTCCGCGCGCAAATCCGCGGTTCCCATTTCCCAGTCCTTCCGCAAAACTTTCAGAATTTTGTTTGCTGCGACGGATAAAACTTCCCTTTCCAGACTTTTCGGAATGCCCCAGACGGCATTGAAAAAGGAAACGAGACGCGGCGCGACAAACATTGCGCGACCTTTGCAGAGTTTGCCGTAATAAACGCGTCCGCGCTGCATCACTTCATCCTTGAGCGTCCACGCAAGACTCATTTCGTAATCTTTCTGGACGTTGCGCGGAGAATGGGCGTCGCGTCTGCCGCAGACGGAAATATAAACGCTCGGTAAATTAGTGCGCGAATCTGTTAAAGCCAGACAAAATCCCAAATCTTCAACCAACGCCTCAAGTTGCAGTGCCGTTTCAATCTTCAAAATTTCCTCGCGTCGCCATTTGCGATCGCGAAGCTGTTCGATTTCTTCAGGCAAATTATCTTTTTTATTCAAATCAAAAAGCTCTCCAGGAATTAATTCAACAATGAATTATAACTTTTAAATTGATTGTATTTTTTGTCTTGTAAAATTCATATTTTGCTTAAAGCTACTCAATTTTTCCTTCAAACTTTTTATTACATTCGCGCATCTATCTTGATAAGTTTTTATATAAAAGGTTGGAAAAAAATGAAAAGAATAAGAGTAATTACTTTTGGTTTATTGGTTTTATGTTTCTCAGTAATGGGCGCATTTTCTCAAGACTCAAAAATTTCTAAAACAAATTTGAGTCAAGCTGAAATTGACCGTATCGTTAAAAATTTCACAGCAAAAGAAGGCGAATTTCGGGATGCGCTAACTAATTATGTTTTCAATCGCAGCGCGACAATTCAAACCGTCGGTATGGGCGGACAAATTACGGGTACTTACCGCCGTGATTCGTTTATGACCTTTGCGAAAGACGGCGGGCGCTTTGAAAAAATCAATTTTTTCCCCGTTGCAACTATCACGGAAATGACGATTACGCCTGAAGACATTGAGGATTTGGGCGGAATAAATCCATTCGCGCTCGAGCCGTCGAAAGTTCAATACTATAATTTTAATTATGTCGGAAAAGAAAAAATTGATGAACTCGTTTTGCATGTTTTCGACGTTTCGCCAAAAACAATGCCCAGCCCGAAATCGAAGCTAAGACTTTTTACGGGCAGAGTTTGGGTGGACGAGCGCGATTTGCAAATTGTTAAATCAAAAGGCAAAGCCGTTCCCGAAACAAAAGACAGCAGGTATCCGGTTGTTGAAACCTGGCGCGAGAATATAGAGGGAAAATACTGGTTTCCCGCCTATTCGGCTTCGAATGACGAACTCGTTTTCGATAGCGGTCAAGTTGTCAAACTAAAAATGCGCGTTAAATATTCGGATTATAAACTTGGACGTTCGGAAGTGAAAATTTTGGATGACGAGGAAGAAGTTAAAGAGGAAAAACCGCAAACAAAGCCAAGCCCGACTCCGAAAAAACCTTAGATCAATAAAAAAGGAAAAATAGAAAGCGGTAAATTAAGAAGAAATTTTTAATTTACCGCTTTCTATTTTTCCTTTTTCACTTCTTAGTTCTTCCGCAATTGCACCGCGAGTTTCTTTGAGCAAGTTCATTAAATCCTCTTCTGTATTTAACCCTTTGGTTTCAAGCGGCGGAAGCATTACCATTTCGCAAATCTCGGGCGTCGCGTAGTTCTGTTTTTTGCCCATTGCGAAATCCGTGTTTTTCATTGCGACGGGAACGATTGGAAAACCTGTTCCGATGGCTAAGTGAAACGCGCCCTTTTTAAACGGCAAAAGCTCAGACGGCATTGCCCGCGTGCCTTCGGCAAACACGCCGAAAGAAATACCCGAACGCAATTTTTCTGCCGCTTCGTTTAATGTTTGAATCGCCGATTCTTTATTTGAGCGGTCAATCGCAATTACGTTGACGTATTTCATAAACTTTCCGGCGACAATCCAATCGAGCATTTCCTTTTTGGCAATTACACCCATTTTTTTGCCTGTGTAAGCGAACATCATCGCCGTATCGAGATACGAACGGTGATTGGAGACGAAAACGTAGGATTGATTTCGAGCGAGATGTTCCTGCCCGCGCACGACAATTTTCGCGCCGCTCAAACGCAGCCAGGCTACCGCTCCCCAATGCGCGAACGGATAAGCCAGTTCCCGATTGCCGCGCAACTTTGTGTAAAGCATAATCGGCGGCATCAACACCAGAAAGAAAACAGCGAGAACCAGGAGCGAAAAAAAATAGTACCCGCGCCCGATAAACTTCGGTAGACCTTTTGTGTTAAAATTGTCTTCAAATTTTATCTTTTCGTTGGTGGCGATTGCGCTCTCGATTGTTTGTAAATTATGTCTAACCATAAATTTTCACGCGACTTAAACGTTTTTTCAAATAATTTTTTTTCTACATTTTTGTGTTTTGGCACTTTGTTTCTGCTAATGACGTCTTCAATCGCCGCGCAAGTTCCAAGTCCGAAATCCGTCCTTGGGTTTCAACCGACCGATGACAGAACTATTGCCGATTGGCAGCAAATCACAGGTTACTTTAATCGATTAGATGCGGCAAGCGACCGAATTTCAGTCAAAGAAATCGGCAAAACAACGCTCGGCAAGCCAATGATTGTGGCATTTATCAGCACTCCGGAAAACCTTAAAAATCTTGAAAGTTACCGGCAGATGAGTCAAAAACTGGCTGACCCGCGACAAGTCAAAAGTCAGGCTGAACTCGAAAGTTTAATCAAAAACGGCAAAACAATTGTTTCGATTTCGTGTTCAATTCATTCGACGGAAATTGTCGCTTCGCAGATGTCAATGAACCTTGCCTATGAACTTGTCACGGCAAATGATGATGAGACGAAGGAAATCCTGGACAACACAATTCTTCTGCTTATTCCTTCATCAAATCCGGACGGCATCAATATTGTCGCCAATTGGTACCGGAAAAATTTGGGAACAAAATCAGAAGGTACATCGCCGCCCGAACTTTATCATCACTACGCCGGGCACGACAACAACCGCGATTGGTTTATGCTGAATCTGCGCGAAACGCAGAATATTACCAAACTTTTTTGGCAGGAATGGTTTCCGCAAGTTGTCTATGATGTCCATCAGATGGGACAGAATGGCGCACGTTTTGTAATACCTCCATTTTTCGACCCGCCGAATCCGCGTATTCCGCCGCTTATCCTGCGGGAAGTCGGACTCGTCGGCTACAAAATGGCAGCGGATTTACAAGCCGCAAATATTGGCGGTGTTGCGACCAACACTACATTTGACACCTGGTGGCACGGCGGTTTTCGTTCCGCGCCGTATTACCACAATTCAATCGGCATTTTATCGGAAGCGGCAAGCGCGAATTTAATGTCGCCGGTCGTAATTACGCGCGACAAGCTTGTCAAAAGCGGACGCGCGCGCGGTCTGAACTCTCCGCTTGAAACTGCCACGAATCATCCTGACATATGGGAAGGCGGAACCTGGCGACCGATAGATATTGCTCAGATTGAGATGACAGCAAGCCGTGCACTACTTCAGTTGGCGGCAAAGTTTCGCCCTCGTTACTTGAGAAATTTTTACGAACTCGGAAAAGCCAATTTAGAGCGACAAAAAGATGAGCCACAAGCTTTTATCGTTACTGCCGGGCAACCGAATGCCGAAACGGTGGCACGTTTTCTTGAGATTTTAATGTGGCAAGGAATGGAAGTTCATCAAATGACGCGCGAACTGGAAATTGTGCCAGACCGGAATAAACCAAACGATTTCGGGGAAATTCCTCTGGGAAGTTTTTTAGTTTTTACAAACCAGCCGCAGAAAAATAATGTTTTGAGTTTATTTGAACGACAAGTTTACCCGCAGCGCCTGAATGCAAACGGTGAAGCCGAAGTTCCATACGACGTCGCCGGCTGGACTCTGCCGCTTCAGATGGGTGTTGAAACTGTTGCGGCGTGGCAGATAAAAGATTTAGCGCAGCATCGAAACACTTTACGAAAAATAGAAAATAGCAACCAAGCCAGAAAAATTTTAAATCTTAAAGTAACCAATGGCAGTTTTCAGGCGCTGCCCAATCCGCTCAAATCAAAGCCGAAAATCGGACTTTACAGAGGTTTCACAAGCTCGATGGATGAAGGTTGGACGCGGCTTGTTTTGGATAATCACCGAATTCCCTTTAGGGCTGTAACGGACGCAGATTTTCGCAGAAAAAAACTTGATTACGATGCAATAATTTTCCCCTCCCAATCCGAAAAAGAAATTGTTGAAGGCTTGAAGGCAGAAAATTACCCGGCGGAGTTTTCCGGCGGAATTACAGAGCAGGGCGTCGAGAATCTAAAGAATTTTGTTGAAAAAGGCGGAAAGCTTATTTGCTTTGATGATTCCTGCGAACTCGTTATCAAGCGTTTTAACTTGCCGGTAAAAAATGTCTTGAACAATCTAAAGCGTTCGGAATTTTATAATCCGGGTTCAGTCGTGCAATTAAAAGTTGACGCCGGAAGCGCGCTTTCAAAAAATCTCGGAGAAAACGTAGCGGCTTATTTTATCAATAGTTCGGCATTTGAAATTACTGATACGAATAAAGTCAAATCAGTTGCCAGGTATGCGGAAAAAGACGTTTTGCTGTCCGGCTGGGTTTTAGGCGAAAAATATATGAACGGCAAAACGGCGATTGCCGAAACCGATTACGGTCAGGGAAAAATCATTCTTTTTGCGTTTCGTCCGCAGCATCGCGGGCAAACCTTTGCGACGTTTCCGTTTATCTTTAACGCGCTGGAAAAATGATGATTTTTTTGCCACGAACAAACACGAACGAACACGAAAAAGAAAAATTACTACGATAAAAAATAGCTATATTTCAAAAGCAAATTGATTTCCTGTTCGCGCTTTTTCGTGTTTGTTCATAGCAAAACAGTTTTATGAAAGCAGAAACACAGTGTATAAAAAATAATCTCGGTTTGGTTTGCATCACAACATCCGATGCGGTTCGCTACAAAACGGTGACGCGCAAACGGCTTTTTTCCTTCGATGAAACGACACAAGTTGAAATGCTGCGCGCGCTCTACGCGGAAAATGTGGCGCGGGTTGAAAAGGCGGTCGAATTCTGCGCGGCGAACGAGATTAATTTGTATCGTCTGACTTCAGGGCTTTTTCCGTTTTCGGACGAAGAAATCGGGGCAAATGTTTTAACTGAATTTACCGCCCAATTAGCCGAGATAGGAAAAAAAGCATTTAAAAATAAATTGCGAATTGTAATGCACCCCGACCAATTTGTTGTTTTAAGTTCGGATTCTGAAGACGTCATCAAAAACAGCGTCAAAATTCTCAAAATGCACGCCGCAACTTTAGACTTGCTCGGTCAGCCGCGTTCCGAATGGGCGACAATGAATATTCATGGCGGAAAAGGCGACCGAATTGATAAACTTGTTAGTTCGATTGAAAATCTGCCGGAGGAAATTCGCTCACGCATCGCGTTTGAAAACGATGAATATTCTTATTCTTCCGCACAAATTTTGGAGGTTTGCCGGCGCTCCCGGGTCCCGATGGTCTTTGATGCGCACCATCACGTTTGCCGCGAAAAGTTAGACGGTTACAACGATAAAAGCGTTGAAGACGCATTTTGGGCGGCACGCGCGACGTGGAAAAATCCGGAAAATCAACTCGTCCACATTTCCAACGGACGTGAACATTTTCAAGACCGGGCGCACCACGATTTGATTTTTGAGATGCCGGACGTTTTTCGCTTTGCGTCCTGGATTGAAGTTGAAGCCAAACACAAAGAACTCGCGATTGACAAATTAAAAAGCGAATGGTTAATTAACGGTTAAAGCATAATGCTGAGTGGTCACCGGCGCGCAAAAAACCTTTTATTCGATATTAACAATTAACTATTTATAAATTATCAAATATGAGCCAACAAACAATAAAAGATATTTACGCAACCAACGAGAAAATCCGTGAAAAGACAAAACAAATTGTCGAAGGTTTAAGCGATGAGCAAACCGCTTTTTTACCCGACGGTGAAAAGTGGACAATCGCGCACATCATCGAGCATGTAGCGATTGTCCAGGACGGAATGTCAAAAATCTCCGCTAAACTTTTGAAAGAAGCGCAGAGTGCCGGTAAAGCATCGGACGGCGCGGCGCTTTTGTCAAAAAACTTTAGGCAAAAAGCTGTCGAAGCGCGTGAGCTAAAGTTTGAAGCGCCCGACCGCGTGCGTCCGACGGGCAATCAAACAATCGCGGAATCGTTAAAGAAAATGGACGAAACGCAGCGCACACTGGAAGAACTTCAACCGCTTTTTGAATCGGTTGAGTGTTCGGATTTTAAGTTTCCGCATCCGTTTATGGGCGATTTAACCGCCCACGAATGGCTGGCGCTGGTCGGCGGACATGAGGCGCGCCACCTCTCGCAAATTAAGAATATACTCAAAAAAAGCCCAGTCTGAAAAAACTTTAAAAAATAAAAAAAGCTTCGATTGCGGAAGGATGTGCAATCGAAGCTGAAATTAAGGCAAGGCTTTTGAAGTTATGATAAGTGCGTAAAATATCTCAGAAGCTCTTGTTTTAATAAATTAACATTCACAAATTATATACACGCGCGAGTTTTGTATTTGTTGCATTTGGAATAAATAAATTTAATAAAATTTTCCAAACCAGTTTGGCTAGACAGTTTGCATAATTTCCGCGAGCGTTTTTCGTTTTATGTCGGGAACTGTTGCGCCTTTTGCCGGGTA
>JALZOH010000054.1:2800-9514 GCA_030857305.1 Acidobacteriota bacterium | reverse complement strand
AACTTATTTCAATTATCATCACACCGCCGCCGATACTTTTGATAAAGTTAACCCGCGCGAATTAGCCGAGAACGGCTCGTTAATGGCAGTCTTAGCTTTCGGACTTGCAAATTTAGAGCAACCTCTTCCAAGATAGCTTTAAAGTAAATGTTTAATTTCGAGGAGAAATAAAAATGTCAGACAGACCGCCCCCATATTTTCCGCAGAGTTCGCTATCGCCGCAAGACAACAATCGTTATAAAAAATTTAAACTGCTTGTCGCGCTGGCAATTTTAGGTTTAATCGTGATTCTGGTCGGCGCTGGATTTGGAATTTATTTTCTAATCAAATCGTTTTGGCTATAATACCCGAATTGACGCAGCGCGAAACTGGTTAAATCCAACGCCGGATTTGAGCGGCTGCCCGCTACATACAACTCGAAAGATAACGGGCAACGTGCATAAGCGACAAGCTGGCGGGCAGTCCGCTCCAATGACTTATTCGACATCTACCGATTACGCGAAATACCATAACGGCTCGTCCTGCTTACACCTCTCGAAGCCTTCGCACCCAGAAATAGCCGTACCCAATAGCCAGCCCCAGAAATCCAAACACCACCAACTTACCCGCTCCGGTTTCCCAAAATGCAATCTGCTGCGTCAACGAAATAAGCGAAACAAACCCGCAACCAACAGACAGCGCAAAAATTAAAGGTTGCCCCGCTTCCGTCTCGACAACTCGGCGTACCGTCCACACCAACAAGCCGAAGCTAACAAGCAACGCACCAAACACACGAGCAAACGCGGCACTCTGCCAAAAAGACATGGCAGAAACATCACTGACTACAGGCACAGGTATTTGACTTGCACCAAATAGAGGCAGTAACATCGGACTCCATAGGGCAAAAGCCAAACCGCAGACGACGGCAAGAATGGCAGTTAAGATGATGAGATGAGACACTTTCATTTAGGTAACTCCTCCAGTCAGATTTGCTTTTCAGTCTTAGTTTATCACAACGGCAATAGATACCGAACTATGTATTATACCGAATTGCTTTCCGCCTGAATTTTTATGCGGAAAACTTAAAAACAATTATTTAAACAAAATAAGCTCTCTAAAATGAATATATTAGAGAGCTTTCACATAGCGAACTGAACTTTTGCCCGTAACACCAGCCGGAAATTATGAACAAATTACTGCCCGTAAACATCAACGATTAATTTCAATGAGAGGCTTCTGCGCATTGGCTCTGGCGCCGTCTACGGCAAGTTGCTTGGCGGCGGGTAGAAATTCGACCGCCTGTTTTAGCTGCCTGTCGTATTCGTTAAATACTTGAAACGAAGTTGTTGAACCATATGCGGCGGTAACAAGTTCGGTGCGCAAAATGCGCTCGATGAATTCTTTCTCCTTATTAATTTGAGCGGGTGTGAATTTGTATTTTTCAATCGCAAATTTTTTGAAGGTTTGGAAAAGATTTTCCGTAACGGGGAAGTCGCTTGATTTTATGTCGTATTCAAATGAGATTGGGCGGTCAATTTTGTAGTTCTCAAAGCCTCTGATTTTGCCGTAAGCTAAATCAAGCATAAAAGCAAAAATCGGATCGTTAAGCTTTGCCTGAAAACGGGCTTTTTCATTGGTAATCGTTTGCGGTTTAACGAGTTTGTCAGGATTTATGCCGCCGCCGCTGTAAACCGTTCTGCCCGAATCGGTTTTGCTCTCGGCGCCTTTTGGCTTTAAAGGTTGATTTTCTTCTTCCTGCAAGGTTCCGCCATTGGTGTAATAATTATAAAGATTACCGTCGGAATAGTCTTTTTGAATGAGTCGACCAGATGGCGTTTTATATTTCGCAATGGTCAGAAGCAACATCGAACCATAATCCAAAGGAAACGGATTCTGGACTAAACCTTTACCGAATGTATTTTCACCGACAATCAAAGCGCGGTCATGATCCTGGAGCGCGCCGGCTAAAATCTCTGAAGCCGAAGCCGAATTTTTATTTACCAGAACAACCAGAGGCATATCTTCCGGCGTGTCGTTATCGGAATTATAGGTGTTGCCAGTGCCGTCTATTCTTCCTTTTTGAGTAAATACCGCCTGCCCGCGCGGGAGAAATATGTTGGCGATTTTATATGCCTGATGCACCAAGCCGCCCCCGTTACCTCTGAGGTCAACGATCAGTTGCTTCATTCCCTGCGCTTTTAACTGCTGCATTGCGTGGACGAATTCGGCATAAGTCGTCTGATTAAAACCACCGAGCATCGCAATATATCCAACTTCCGGACGAATCATATACGATTCGGCAATCGAGGGCTGCGAAACCGCATCACGAACAATTTCAACCGTTTCACGATTTCCCGTGCCGTATTTTTCAACAACTAATTTGGCAGGTGTGCCGCGCGGACCGCGCAGAAAGGTGCGGACTTCACCCAGCGGTTTTCCAAGCATCGAAACGCCGTTGACCTCGACAATTTTGTCACCGTAACGAAGCCCTGCACGGTTGGCGGGTGCGCCTTCAAATGTGGCTTTGATAAATGTGGCGATGACTTTTCCATTCGCGTCGCTTAAGTCGCCGATGGTTGCGCCGATGCCGAAATATTGCGAGCTTTGATCGGTGCGAAATTGTTCAAACTCTTTTGCGTCAAAATAATTTGAATGCGGGTCAAGCGTGTGCAGCATCTTGTCGATGGAGGATTTAAATAGCTCATTATAATCGAGTTTTTTGCCGTCAACGTGATTGTCTTCAATTAGAGTCAAAACTTCGGCAACATCTTTTTCGATATTTTCCAGCGTTGCCGGATTGTTAGCTTTACCGGTAGTTTTCGCACCGCTCAAGTCTGAAGGCATGACTTTTGAAGCAGTCTGGTTTTGGGCAAATACGCCGGAAAATAAAAGGATGACAACAAGAAAACTTTTGCAAAGAGTTGAATTTTTTATCACTACAAAATCTCCTAAAATTTTTACTGACGAACGACAAAATTTGGTAAAAAATGATAACATTCATTGGAGGAAAAAGCGACGAAATTAGTTGCATGAGCCTTCAGATTAAACACATTTTATAACCACGCTGTAATTTTTTGATGTCAACACATTTATTGGAAATAAAAAATTTAGAGACCCACTTTCCAACGCGCATAGGAGTTGTCAAAGCAGTCAACAATGTCAGCTTTTACATCAACGAAGGCGAACTTTTAGGGCTGGTCGGCGAATCCGGATGTGGTAAATCGATCACCGCGCTTTCGGTTATGCGCCTAATTGCGCCGCCCGGAAAGATTGTCGGGGGCTCGATAAAATTTAGAGATGAAGAGTTGACGACCGTTTCAGTTGAACGGATGCGCGAGATTCGCGGCAATGATATCGCGATGATTTTCCAGGACCCGATGACCTCTCTCAATCCGGTTTATACGGTTGGCGAACAGATTGCCGAAGCGTTACGCCTGCACCAAAACTTGAATAAAAAAGACGCTCTTGACGCCGCCATCGAAGCGATGAAGGAAGTGGCGATGCCCGCGCCGGAACGCCGCATCAAAGATTATCCGCACCAGCTTTCAGGCGGAATGCGCCAGCGCGTAATGATTGCGATGGCTCTCGCCTGTAATCCTGAGCTGCTGGTTGCCGATGAACCGACGACGGCGCTCGACGTCACGATTCAGGCGCAGATTCTGGAACTGCTCAACGAATTACAAACAACGCGCAAACTGGCTATTTTGCTGATTACGCACGATTTGGGGGTGGTCGCCGAAGTTGCCGACCGGGTTGCCGTGATGTACACGGGAAGAATCGTCGAGGAATCGGGCGTCGAAGAGATTTTTGAAAAGCCGAAGCATCCTTATACGCAGGGCTTACTTCGTTCCGTACCGAAAATGCGCGGCATCGGCGAAACCAAGGAAACGCGTCTTTCAACTATCGAAGGAGTTGTGCCGAGTCCGACCAATTTGCCGCCGGGCTGTCATTTCGCGCCGCGCTGCGAGTTCAGAATGGAAAGATGCACGCACGACCCGATGCCGCTTTATCAATTAAAAAACAACGTTGAGGTGCGTTGTGTGCTTTATGAAGGAAAAGATTATCAGGGGGAAAAGAGTTTATCTGCGACCGCCGATAGCTGAAGATTTTGAAGAACTCGATAGGCTTTATAATACAAGCCGCCGCCTGCATCGCGGTTTGGTTTCGGCAAATTTCAACCGGAAAGATTTAGACGATTTAATCGGTCGCAATCAAGGCGAAGATTATGAATCTTTTCTGATTTGCGTCAACGAAATAAACCAAATTGCCGGAACAATCACGTTGTCTCAGATATTTCGCAAGGCATTTCAAAATGCGTTTCTGGGTTATCTTTTGGGCGAAAGTTTTACCGGCAAAGGCTATATGACCGAAGCGGTCGCCCTTATTTTGATACACGCTTTCTCAAACTTAAAGCTTCACCGCATCGAAGCGAACGTCCAGCCGCACAATGCGCCTTCGATCAACGTACTGAAAAGGTGCGGCTTTAGAAAAGAAGGCTTTTCGCCGAAGTATCTGAAAATCGCCGGACGCTGGCGCGACCACGAGCGTTGGGCAATAGTCATAGAAGATTGGAAATCGCAAAAGAAAAAATGATTGCTGCAAAAATAGAAAAAAAAGAACTCGTCCAGGTTCGCCATCTCGTCAAACATTTTCCGGTCGAAAATAGCGATGATGTCGTGCGGGCGGTTGATGACGTTTCGTTCGATATTTTTGCGGGCGAAACACTCGGACTCGTCGGCGAATCAGGCTGCGGAAAATCAACCGTCGGGCGTTGTCTCCTTCGGCTTTACGAACCGACGAGCGGCGACGTATTTTTTGAAGGACAAAACATTGTCGGTTTGCCGAATAATCAAATGCAAGCTCTTCGCCGCGAAATGCAGATTATTTTCCAAGACCCGTATGCGAGCCTTAATCCGCGCCTAAGCATTCTTTCGACCGTGGCTGAACCTCTGAAAATTCATGGTATCGGCAACAAAACCGAAAGACAGGAGCGCGTGGCGGATTTGCTCAAAAAAGTCGGTCTCGACCCGGCTTATATGTTTCGCTATCCGCACGAATTCTCCGGCGGGCAACGCCAGCGAATCGGCATCGCGCGCGCCCTCGCCTTAAATCCAAAACTGATTATTGCCGATGAACCCGTTTCCGCGCTCGATGTTTCCGTCCAGGCACAGGTCGTAAATCTTTTGCAGGATTTACAATCTGAATTTGGTTTGACGTATCTTTTTATTTCGCACGGTTTAGCGGTCGTTGAACATATTTCAAGACGCGTGGCGGTGATGTACCTTGGAAAAATTGTCGAAATTTCCGAAGGGCGTGAATTATATGATAACCCGCTTCATCCGTACACGAGAGCTTTGCTTTCCGCGATTCCCGTGCCCGACCCGAAAAAGAAGCGCGAACGAATTGTTTTACAGGGCGATGTTCCGACGCCGATTAATCCGCCGTCGGGGTGTCGTTTCCGCACGCGCTGCCCTCTGGCGATTGAAGATTGCGCGAAAGTTGTGCCGGAACTACGCGAAATTGAGACGGGTCATTTCGCCGCATGTATCCGCGTTAAGGGTTATGAAACCGCACCGAGCCTTGATCGGCAATAAATGAAACGGTAAAGCAAAAAACTGCGTAGTAGAGTAAAGTATAAAAAAGTTTGCGTTGTCGAATAGATTTTTGTTGTTTTTTGAGAAGCGTAAGCAAATTCTTTAAGAGAGGAAAACTTTTATGAATGAAGAGAATTCAAATCTGACCGCACAAAATCCAGAGGAATGGCAAGCGCCGCCGCAAGACCTAAAGCCTTTACAAGAACCGCCGCAGATGTCGGAAGCCGCGACGCTTGGCAGCATTTTTTTTGAACCCGGAAGAACATTTGAAGATTTGCGCCGCAAACCGAGATTTATTTTAGCAGCCGTCATAATGATTGTTTTAGGAACGACTTTTTCATTCTTGTTTGCCAATAAAATCGGCGATGAAGGATTCAGAAGATTCGCCGCCGAACAGCTTGAAAAAAGCGCGCAAACACAAAGTCTTTCAACCGAACAAAAGCAGCAGAGTATTGAAATCAGTATGACAGCCAACCGATTTGCTCGATATTTTGTCCCGTTGGTTATTATTATTGCTCTGGCTCTCGGCGGTCTTTTTTATTGGTTAGGTTCGAAGGCGATGGGAGGAAGCGCGACTTTCCTGCACGGAGTTTCAGCCTGGGTTTATTCGAGTTTTCCGCCGACAATCGTTGCTTCGATTGCAAATTTTATTATTTTATTTATAAAACCGGTTGACGAAATTGATGTTGTCACGGGACAGCGCAGTTTAATAAACGCCAATCCGAGTTTTTTTATTGACGGCGCGCAAAGTCCTGTTTTAGCAACTCTTTTAGGAACTTTTGATTTTTTCCTGATTTGGGGTTGGATATTAGCTGCCATCGGGCTGCAAAAACTGGGCAAAATCTCTTCCGGTTCAGCCTGGGCAATTGTTTTAATTCTGGCTTTGTTGGGAATAGCTTATAGAGTAATTATAGCTTTATTTACGGGCATTCCAGTTTAATTTTATCTGTTATTTTATGAAAAAGAGAAATTTGATTTAACAAAATCAGATTTCTCTTTTTTATTCATATCGGAGAGCTTCAATCGGGTCGAGGCGCGCCGCTTTCCAAGCCGGGAATAAACCAAAAATCAAGCCGATTCCGACACTTGCGACAAACCCGACAATCGGCGCCCACAGCGGAACGTATGAAGGGAATATAAG
>JALZOH010000054.1:0-2790 GCA_030857305.1 Acidobacteriota bacterium | reverse complement strand
ACTAGCCGCCATCGGGCTGCAAAAAATGGGCAAAATCTCTTCCGGTTCAGCGTGGGCAATTGTTTTAATTTTTGCTTTGTTTAATATAACGTATAGAGTAATTGCTGCTTTATTTTCGGGCAGTCCGGTCTAATCTTGCCTGTTATTTTATGAATAAAAGAGAAGTTTGGTTTTGTTAAATCAGACTTCTCTTTTTTACTCATACCGAAGTGCTTCAATGGGGTCGAGGCGCGCCGCCTTCCAAGCCGGAAACAAACCAAAAATTAAGCCGATTCCGACACTTGCGACAAACCCGACAATCGGCGCCCACAGCGGAACGTATGAAGGGAATATAAGTTTTACCAGAAAAGTTAAAGCCCAGCCAATCAGTAAACCGATCAAACCGCCAAAGCCGGTGAGCGTCATTGCTTCAATCAAAAACTGGGTCAAAATATCGCTCTGTTTTGCGCCGATGGCTTTGCGGATGCCGATTTCGCGGGTTCTTTCCGTGACAGAAACGAGCATAATGTTCATCACACCAATACCGCCAATCATCAGACCGATTGAAGAAATAACAATCATCGCCAGCGCGACGCCCGCGGTTATCGAACGGAAATTGCTGATAATTCCTTCCGATGTCTGCACGCCGAAATTGTTTGGCGCGTCCTGTTCGACTTTGCGGCGGAAGCGCAAAAGGTCTGTGACCGCATCTTTTCCTTCGTCAGTTCGATTTGGTCGGGCGACCGCTAAAATAAATAAATCGTTGGCTTGCGGTTTAATTTTGCGTGCGGTTTTAAGCGGCATATAAATCACGTTGCTCTGGTCATTACCGCCGCCGCCGAATTGCTCACGTTTCTGCAAAAGTCCGATGATGCGAAATTCGCGTCCGCCAACATCAATTGTTTCGCCGACTGCCGAAACAAACGGAAAAAAGTTATCCTGAACGCTCGAACCAACCAGACAGACATTGTCTCCGGCATCGTTTTCGCTCTCCGTAAACCAGCGACCTTCGATTAAAATATCCGTGCCGGCGCGTTCGTAATCAGGAAAAGTTCCGCTCAAAGCGACCGAAGCCGAGCTTTTTCCGTTTTTGGTAACAAATGTTTGTTGTCCGAAAAAATTACTCGTCACGTTGAGAATCGGGACGCTGTATTCGATCGACGGTAAATTTCTAATCGCTTCGGCATCTTCGACCGTCAGCGGTTTACGTCTGCGCTCTTCGCGGGTCGGCGGTGAAAAAGTTCCAATATTGAACTTATATACAAACATCGTGCGCGTGCCGAAAGATTCAATCTGTTTTGTCACTGCCGTGTCAATTCCGCTAATAATTGAGGAAATCAGCATCACCGTAATTACGCCGATAACTACGCCAATAACGGTTAGAAAGGAGCGCAGCTTATTATCGCGAATCGTGTCCATCGCCATTTTTAGGTTCTCATAGACGTTGTTGCGAAAAAAACTAATCGGATTCATATAATTTAAGCAAGCAAAAAGCTCAAATGCCTTCGACTCTTTAATCGGCGCGAAGCGCTTCAATCGGGTCGAGACGCGCCGCTTTCCAAGCTGGAAATAAACCGGATAAGACGCCGATTAAAGCCGGAACAAAAATCCCTACAAAAACTGCCCAAATCGGAATATAAGTTTGAAAAACATACAGCGAAATAATTTTACCGCCCAGCCACGCGAGCGTCAGACCGATGATGCCACCGATGAGCGCCATCGTTACGGCTTCCATTAAAAATTGACGCAAAATATCGCTCTGCCGCGCGCCAAGCGATTTTCTGATACCGATTTCCTTGGTGCGTTCGGTCACAGCAACAAGCATAATATTCATAATAACAATCGCGCCAACTAGCAGCGCAATTCCCGGAACGAGCAAGATTACGATATAAGTCGGACCTAAAACACTGTCTCGCAATCCGGTAATTGCATCGGGCGTTAGAATGCCAAAGTCGTCTTTCTCACCCGGCGTGAGCTTATGTTTGACGCGCATTAGTGTGCGGACTTCTTCTACCGCGTCTTTGAATAAATTTTCGGATATGGCGCTAACCTCGAAATATAGGAATCGACTACCGCGCAAAGGTCCGAAATTCGCCGCGTAAGTTTTTATTGGCAAATACACAAAATTGTCTTGCGGCATACCAAAGACAGTGCCTTTCGCGGTTTGCACGCCGATGACTTTATACGGAATTCCGCGAATATTAATTTCTTGTCCGATCGGCGAACCAAAAGGAAATAATTTATTTGCTACATCTTTTCCGATATAACAAACGCGAACCGCTCCGTCATTTTCGACTTCAGTAAAAAAACGACCGTCTTCGATATCAAACTTTTCAATTTCGGCGATAACCGGCTGCATTCCTTCAACGGTGATACCTTCCATTACCACCGAGCCACGCTTGATATCAGCCGAATTGCCACCTGCCTTCGCACCGATTTTATCAATTAGCTGGGCGCGACCTTTGATATATTCCATCTCCTCGAAGGTCAATTCTTTATTCCGCCGCTGAGCAGCGGCGATCGTGTCGGTGTCCTTAAAATCGACTAGAAAATTAAAGCGCCGCACCGTGAAAGCGTTCGAGCCGATACCAGCGATTTTTTCATCGATATAAAGATTAAAACCCTGCAAAACCGAAAGCACCGTCATAAACGCCGCCACTCCGATAATCATTCCCAAAAGCGTTAGAAACGAGCGGAGTTTGTGCGCCCAAATCGCGGCGAATGCTAGTTTTAGAGTTTCGGCAAAGTTCATAAATCAATTGTCCTCGGTCAATTGTCAGTTAATTATACGACAAAATTCGACTAAGGTTT
>JALZOH010000053.1 GCA_030857305.1 Acidobacteriota bacterium | reverse complement strand
GGCGGTTTCACACGAATTTCGCACGCCGCTCGCCGTCATTTATTCGGCTGGCGAAAATTTGACCGACGGCGTTGTCGGCTCGAAAGCACAAGTCACCAAATACGGCAATTTAATCAAACGCGAAGGTAAAAAACTCTCGCAAATGGTCGAGCAGATTTTAGAATTTGCGGGCGCGCGGTCGGGGAAAAGAAAATATGATTTCCGCGAAACGGATGTCAAAGATATTGTCGAAAATTCTTTGAAAGAATGTCACTCTTTGATTATTGAAAGGAATTTTAAGGTTGAGAAGGAAATCGCGGATAAGCTGCCACGCATTTTGGCAGACGGAAACGCGCTTGGACAAGCCATTCAAAATCTGATAGCCAATTCCGTGAAATACTCGAACGGAAACGCTTGGCTGAAAATTTCGGCAAGAAACGGCGACGGCAAAATAAAAATCACGGTCGAAGACAAAGGCATCGGCATTGCGCCAAAAGATTTGAAACATATTTTCGAGCCGTTTTATCGTTCAAAAACAGTAATTGACGAACAAATTCACGGTAATGGTTTGGGGTTAAGCCTTGTCCGGCAAACAGTCGAAGCTCACGGCGGAACGATTAGTGTAAAAAGCGAGTTAGGAAAGGGAAGCCAGTTTTGTATCCAGTTGCCAGTTGTCAATTATCAGAAAAGCAAATCTAAATTGATAATTGACAACCTACAACCATGAAAATTTTATTGGTTGAAGATGAGGAAGGGTTAATAATCACCTTAACCGATCGTTTGCGAAGCGAAAACTTCGATGTGACGAGCGCAACGGACGGCGAGTCAGGTTTATCTTTGGCGCTTGTCGAATCTTTTGATTTAATAATTTTGGATGTGATGCTGCCGAAGAAAAACGGCTTAGACGTGTGCCGCGATTTGCGGCAAAAAAATATAACGACGCCGGTTCTAATGCTCACCGCGAAAGGCGAAACGATTGATAAAGTGTTGGGGTTAAAACTGGGCGCGGACGATTATCTGACCAAGCCGTTTGAAGTGATGGAATTGCTCGCGCGAATTGAAGCTCTTCTCCGTCGTTCGCCGAACATCAATCAAAGTTCGTTTGAAACATTTCGTTTCGGCACAGTTTCGATTGATTTCAGGCGGGCAACGGTTGAAAAAGGTAATAAACAGATCGAACTTTCGGCAATGGAATTTAAGCTACTTCAGTATCTGATTGAACATCGCGGCGAGGTTTTAAAGCGCGATGAATTACTCGATGAAGTTTGGGGCTATAATGCGATGCCCTCGACACGAACGGTGGATGTTCATATCGCGTGGCTGCGGCAAAAGCTCGAAGAAAATCCGCACTATCCAAATTTCATACAGACGGTTCACGGTCTTGGCTATAAATTTGTCGGATAAAGAATTTGTCGGCAATTTAACGGAGAAAAATTACCAATAATTTCACCGCCATAAAATGTGAAGTTGTTTTTCAAGTATAAAAGTTTGTGCAATTTGCGAAGCAAATTTTCAAGTCAGCGGACGCAAGATGCCCCGCAAAACGCCCATTATAACGATTTTGTCAGCTGCTGCCATAATTGAAACGTAATTCGGATTGGCGGGACGAAGCTCAACTTTTGCACCGTCGCGAAAAAATTGCTTTAAGACAACGCGCTTATTCTGAGTTAGCGCAACCACCACATCCCCGTCGCGTGCAAACGAACGTTTTTCGATGAGCGCCACATCGCCTGAGCAGATATGCTCGTCAAGCATCGCATCATTTGGAACACGATAAGCTCGCAGGCGTTCGGGTGTTTGGTAGCCCAACAAAAATTTCGGAATGAATAAACGTTTTTTTTCCCAATCTTCAGCGAGGGCTTCGTTTTTCTGCACATCGAGCCATTCGATTTCGCAAACTGCCTCGGCAATCGTACTAACCGGGCGTAAATCAAGACTAAAACTGCCGTTTTCACGACGGCGAGAAATCAAACCCTGATTTTCAAGAGCTTCGATGTGTTTGGCAACACCGGCTTTGGAGGCAACTCCGAGATGCCTGGCGATCTGTTGATAAGAAGGCACATACCCATGAGTTTCGATATACCTGAGAATGTAGTCTAAAACTTCTTTTTGTCGTCTGGTACGGGGTTGCATGATGTCAGAAGTTTATTAGTTTAAAGTTCAAAGTTCAAAGTTTAATGTTCAAAACCGGAAATTTTGATTTAAACACCTTAAAACTAAATCTAAAATTCTTGAAATATTAAATCTGTAATGTGAATTCGGGAATCTGTTATAATGAAATTATTAATTTCGGAGGTTTTCCTTTTATTATTAATATTCACGGATTTACGCAAGGCTTAAAGCATAATCAATTGCGGCGGATAGAAAAACTTTCAACGCGCCGCGTTCCCTCCGAACAAATCATCTCGCCGGAACTTGCGCGGCAGTTGTCGGAAATTTCTTTTGAAACCGGTCGGCAAATCGGTGTTCTGATTAATCGAAAAGGACAAGTTGAATATGTGATGGTCGGCACTGCCAAGCGAATCGAGATGCCTGATTTCGGACGCTCGCGCGTGTCTGACGAACGCTTTCGCGGTCTCCGGTGCATTCACACGCAGCTTCTTGGCGAAAAGCTGACCCAAGACGATTTAACCGATCTCGCGCTTCTTCGCCTTGATTTGATGGCTGTCATTCAGGTTGACGGGAAAACCGGTTTGCCCAATCTCGTCCACTCAGCGCATCTTCTGCCGACAACGGCTGAAAAAATCGAGACCGAAACTGAATCTCTGCCCTACGAATTTTTACAGCCAAACATACCGGCGCATCTGGAAACAAATTTTATCGCGCTGATTAATTCGCTGGAAAATGAAATGGCGCGCAATCGTCTGACGGCGCGCTCGCGACACCCGAATCGTGATCGTGTAATTCTGGTTGGCGTCACCACCGGTTATTTATCGGAAGCCGAAGAATCAATGGCGGAACTCGAAGAGCTCGCGTTATCGGCTGATGTCGTGGTTCTCGATAAAATTATTCAAAGGCGGCAAAAGATTGACTCGAAAACTGTTTTGGGAACCGGAAAACTTGAAGAATTACTCGTTCGCACAATGCGTCTCGGCGCGGATTTGATAGTTTTCGATACGGAACTCTCGCCCTCGCAAGTCCGTTCACTTTCCGAAGCAACGGACTTAAAAGTAATTGACCGTCCGCAGTTAATATTAGACATTTTTGCCCAGCGCGCCCAATCGCGTGAAGGGAAACTGCAGGTTGAACTCGCGCAGCTCAAATATCTTCTGCCGCGTCTCGTGGTCGGTCAAAACTCGGCATTTTCGCGTCTGGCGGGCGGCATCGGCGGACGCGGTCCGGGCGAAACAAAACTTGAAACCGACCGCCGGAGGGTCAGAGATAAAATAACAAATCTTGAAAAACAGGTCGAAAGCCTGCGCCGCCAGCGTCAGGAGCGCCGCAAAACGCGGCTTGACCACAATGTTCCGATAATTTCGCTTGTCGGTTATACAAACGCCGGAAAATCTACTTTGCTGAACACTTTGACGCAAAGCAAAGTGTATGCGGAAAATAAGATGTTTGCGACCCTCGACCCGACTTCCAGACGACTTCGCCTTCCGGTTGAACAGGAAGTTATTATCAACGATACGGTCGGGTTTATACGCGATTTGCCGGAAGCTCTGGTGGCGGCTTTTCGTGCGACCTTGGAAGAAATTAACGATAGCGATTTGCTGGTCCACGTAGTAGATGCGTCGGATTCACAATGTTTAGCAAAAATCGAGTCGGTTGACAAAATCTTGAGCGACCTTGAAGTCAATAATATCCCGCGCCTGATTGTTTTGAACAAGTCAGATTTAACTGATGAGATAACTTTGCAATCGCTTGAAAGAACTCTTTTGTTTGACAAAGGATGCAGAAGTGTGTCAGTTTCAGCTATCCAAACACATACATTAAAAGCATTACTTGATAACATCGGTGAAGTTTTAGCCAAAGATTTGCATGAATTTGCTGCTTACAACGTTTGAAATTCAAATTGTCATATTGAATTCCAGACATTTCAGACAATAGTCCCAGACAGCAAATCCTCAATCTAAAACTAATATGAGTCAAAACCTTCAAAACTTCAACACACCTGGAAACAGGGTGCGTAAAGCGCTGGGCAGATACGTTTTACAGCCGATTGAAAATGTACCTGAAAATCAAAAGTTTTGGCTCGGTTTTACTCTTCTCTGTTTAATCACAACTTTCTTGATTCACAACCCTTTCTGGCGAACGACAACCGAACAATACAAGGAAGGCGATATTGCCTCCGAAAGCATCGTTTCTCCGGCTGATATTACCGTTATTGATGAAGATGAAAATAAAAGAATCAGGGAATCTGTTCGGAGCGGTGTCACGCCGATTTTTACATTCGAAGCCAAGCGTGCTGATGAAGCTGTGCAGAGTTTTCGTTCGGCTTGGGAAAATCTTTCCCGAAATGTAAATACCTCAAATACCAATTCGCCCAATGAAGCTCATTTAAAACCGCAAGGGCAATGGACCGGCGCCGGCGGAACTGAACTTGGAAAAATATTCGGAGCGCGTAAATTCAGTTCAAATGAACTCGAATCGGTGACCAGAGTTTTGCGTGAAAATGCGGAAGGGTCGATTTACGGCGATCAGGACGGACAATATTTTCAAGAAGAAATTATGTTGATTGACCGTCAGAAGCCAAACCAGCAATCGGTTGTTAAACTTCCCGAAAGCGGAATGACACCGCTTTCAGCGGCACGTAGAAATTTAAATAACGGCTTATTAAATATTAAAAGTTTGTCGGAAAAGGAAGTTGAAGCTTTTTATTCCGCACTCGCTTCGCTCATTCAACCGAGCATCGTTTTTGACAGCGTTGCTACGGAAAGCGCCCGCAATGCAACCGAAAAAAGCATCGAACCCGTTAAAATATCGCTCAAACGCGGGCAGACTGTGGTGCGCGAAGGGGATACTATTACGTCAGACGTGCTTTCGCAGATCTCTGCTATCCGTAACTACAGCTCTTCAAATCGACGGCTAAATCGTTTTTTTGGTCTCCTTGCAATAATTTCAGCATTGTTTTGGATTGCCTGGAAATTTATTCTGCATCGCGGTATCGTTCCGCGCCTCGTCCTGACCGAACAGAGGACTTTTGCTTTGTTCGGGTTTGTAATTTTGATACAGACGGCGCTAATGGCTGTATTTTTTCGGCTGGCAGAATTTACCGCAATGCAAAATGTCAAAGCGCCGCTCAATGACCCGACTTTTTGGAGTTATGCGATTCCGTTCGCTTTTAGCAGTTTATTAATGACATTGCTGGTTGAAAGACGAACGGCTCTTTTTACAGGTCTTTTTGTGTCGCTTCTCGCCGGATTGCTTGCTCCGAAAGGCTTGGAGTTTGCGATCTACGCAGCTATTTCTTCAGCTGTTGCCGTTTACGGAATCGGCACTTATCGCAGTCGTCAATCAGTTACCTTAGCGGGCGTACTAATCGGTTTGTCAAGCGCTTTAGTAGCGGTCGCTTTAATCGCTTACAGTCAACAGCCATTTATATTAAATACGCTTCTTCTAGCTGCCGGTTGCGGTCTGGCAAGCGGGTTAATTACGGCGGCGGTAACCGCAGTTTTTTTGCCAATGTGCGAAAATCTTTTTGGCATTTTAACCGATGTCAAATTACTTGAATTATCAAATGCCGATTTGCCCGCCCTCGGTCAACTCGCGCTTCGCGCCCCCGGAACAAATCAACATTCCCACGCTGTCGGACAACTGGCTGAAGAAGCCTGTCGGGTAGTCGGGGCAAACGGGTTACTCACGCGAATCGGCGCGCTTTACCACGACATCGGTAAAACCGCCGCGCCCGACCATTTTGTGGAAAACCAAACGGGTAAAAATCCGCACGACCGCCTCAAACCGCCTCAGAGCGCAAAAATTATCATTAGCCATGTCACCTACGGAATAAAGCTCGGCAGGGAAATGGGTTTGCCGCCGCGTATCATTGATTTTATCGCGCAGCATCACGGCACGCGCAAACTGCATTATTTCTTAAAAAAAGCTCAAGCCGAAGCTCGCGATAATGAGGAAGTACAGGAAAATGACTTTCGTTATCCGGGACCGAAACCGCAGTTTAAGGAAGCGGCGATTATGATGATTGCCGACAGCTGCGAAGCGGCGGCACGTTCTTTGTCCGAGCCGACGCCAGAGAATGTTCGTTATATCGTGACGAAAATAATTGATGCAATTTTAAGTGACGATCAACTTGACGAATGCGATTTAACTTTGCGTGAACTGTCGCAAATCCGCGAGTCTATGATTAAATCCCTAATCGCCATTTATCATTCACGCATTGATTATCCGGGCTACATTCCGCCTAATTCCATACAAAAATTGATTATATCGGCTGAGGAAAACAACCGAGCACGCGGTATGCACTTCAAAAATCCGGCTGACATTCCGATTAGTCCCGGCGGGGAAGTCGAAGACGAAGCAATTAACCGTTCACAGCAAATGAACCTAGAGTCAAAAGCCGCTGCAGAAACGCTAAACTAATGAATATTATAAAATACTGAATTCGGAAATGGATGGAGATTGTGATGGAAAATTAATAAGTAATAAATGCGGAACTTTTTTATTTATTGATTTTTATTTATTGTTTCTTTTAAATCTTTACCGGGCTTAAAATAAGCGACGCGTTTGGCTGGTATACTGACGGCTTCACCGGTTTTCGGATTGCGACCTTTTCTTGCATCACGTTCACGAACCCGGAAGCTGCCGAAACCGCGCAATTCAATTTTCTCACCTTTGTTGAGACTTCCGATGATGCTCTCGAATATAATTTCGACTAATTGTTCGGCATCTTTTTTGGTCATATCAGCTTCTTTTGCAACTCTTTCAACCAAATCTGCTTTTGTCATTTATCTTTTCCTCATTTTGTATCAAGATGCATGCAAATCTTAACTTTTAGCTGTTTTTTCCTCAGGTTCCTCGCCGAAGCTTTCAGACGGCGTCGTTTCTGAATTCGCAGGCGCTGCCGAATCTTCTTCATTCACTACTGTTGTTTCCAGTTGTGTTTTGATATTTTCAGAAGATTCTGCAGCAGCAGCGTTGGTCATCGAATTTTGTTTCGGAGATTCGGAAACTTCGCTCGCAGTACTACCTGAGTCTGAATTTTCAGACTCAAAGGCAGATGTTTCTTCGGTCTTCGTTGTATCGATTCGTGATTGATCATCTACAATATTATCCACCTCTGTGGTTGCCGCATTTTCAATCGAAGAGTCCTCATTTTCATCCGCCTGAATCTCAAAATTTTCATCTTGAGTTGAAGAATCTTGTGAATCGACATCTTCGGCGGATTGCTCTGTTATCGCGGCAGGGGACGAAACGTCAGATACTTCGGTTTCAGAATACTCTTCGTTAGCACCCGATAAATCTTCGTCTTCTAAATCATCTCCAATGTCTTCATTCAAAGCTTTCTCTTCAGCCTTCAAAGCTTTTCTTTCTTTTTTAGAAAGTTTAGTTTCTTCTTTCGCTTTTTCTTCAACCGGAGCTGCTCCGCGTTTTAGATTCATCAATTCACCCAAGGAAGTCATACCTCCTTTAGCATCTGAAGAATAACTTTTTGTATCGATAACCGGTTCTTCTTCTTTTCCGACAGCACGAGCGGAGAGTCCAATTTTTTGCATGTCATGTTCGATACGAAGAATTTTAAAATCCAATTCCTGACCAATCGAAATTACATCTTCGGGCTTTTCAACTCTTTCATCGGAGAGTTCGGAAATATGACACAATCCTTCGAGTTCTTCACCTAATTGAACAAAAACGCCAAAACCGGCAAATCTCGAAACTTTTCCTTTAACAACATCTCCCACTCGATGCGCAGTTATAAAAGATTCCCAGACACTCGGGGTTAACTCTTTTATCGAAAGCGAAAGTCTGTGACCTTGCGTGTCGATACTGGTGATAACCGCTTCAACTTCCTGATCTTTGCGCAATACATCCTTCGGATGTTTGATTTTCTTTGACCAGGAAATGTCTGAAATATGAACTAAACCGTCAACGCCTTCCTCCAGTTCGACAAATGCGCCGAAGTCGGTTAAATTTCTGACCCGACCCTTGACGGTTGAACCGACCCGGTAACGCTGACCGATTGTTTCCCAGGGATTAACTTGAAGCTGTTTCATCCCGAGACTTATCCGGCGCTCATTAGTATCGATACCCAGCACTTGAACTTCAACTTCTTCGTCAGGGTTGAGAAGTTTTCGAGGGCTTTTTGAACGTTTTGACCAAGACATCTCAGAAACGTGAACCAGCCCTTCGACGCCGGGTTCAAGTTCAATAAAGGCGCCATAATCGGTGACGCTCGAAACCTTGCCGGTAACTTTTGAATCCAACGGATAAACTTCCATCACCGTTGACCATGGATCGGATAAAAGCTGCTTGTAGCCGAGTGAAACTTTTTCCTTTTCACGATCGAGCTTTAACACTTTTACCTGGATATTGTCAGCGACCTTGAATTGGTCGCCGGGATTTTGGAGCCTGCCCCACGACATATCCGTCACATGAAGCAATCCGTCGATGCCGCCGATGTCGACAAATGCGCCGTATTCGGTGAGGTTTTTAATTGTCCCATCGACAATATAGCCTTCTTCAATTTGACTTAAAGTTTCGGTTTTTTGTTTATTGATAACTTCGTCCGTCAGAGCCTTACGAGAAAGAACTATGTTGTTGCGTTTACGGCTGAACTTTATAATCTTAGCTTCAATTTCCTGACCTCTAAATGAATCAAAATTACGAATCGGGCGAGAATCGACTTGCGAACCGGGAAGAAACGCTTCCACTCCATTAAGGTCAACTCTTAAACCGCCTTTGGTTTTTTCAACTACTAGACCTTTAATCGGGACTTCGTCGGTAAAGGCAGTCTCGATCACATCCCATGCTTTACGGTTGAGCGCATCTGTGCGGGAAAGCAGCGGAGGCGCATCACCGGAGTGGATGCTGCGTATAACGACTTCAATATCATCACCTTTTACTGCAGTTACTTCGCCTTCGGGTGAAGTAAACTCTTCAATATCGATGATGCCTTCTGATTTATAACCGAAATCAACCAGAACTCCGCGGTCAGAGATGCCGACAATTTTTCCTTCAACCAATTCACCTGAATGATAAATTGTCTGTTCTTGTTCAAACTCTTGAAGAATCGCGCCAAAATCCATCTCCGGTGAATTTTGTGATTCGTCAGGGATTATTTGAGCGTCCTGTGAAACTGGATTTTCTTCCGTCGCTTGCACGTCGAAATTTTCCGGATTTGTTTGTTCGTCAACCGAAGTTTCATTTTTTGTTGATTCTTCGTTGTTATTAATAACCTCGTTTACCATTTAAATTATCTTGATTTTCCTTTTTTTTAAAGTAACTGTTAAATTAAAGTGCGTTTATTTTATCTAAAAACGTAATTAAGAACTTGAAATAAAAATAATCAAAATTCAGACCAAAAAAGTCAGGCAACAATAACGCAAAGAAATATAAACTTTTCAGAAAACAATCTGAAATTATTTATCTATT
>JALZOH010000419.1 GCA_030857305.1 Acidobacteriota bacterium | reverse complement strand
TACCGAACGCACGGCTCAGGCACGGATTCGCCGGGAGTCAATTTCTGGATGGGCTTGAGATTTGCTCTTTGACCATAAAATTAAATGGATAAAGATGCGTGAAATGGCGAAACTGTCCCACAAGGCAGTTTCTTCGAATTTTTTAACATTCATTTAACTGGTAAGGATTAAAATAGACTAAATTTTATTGTAAGCAAATCAATTGGAGTTTTATGAATCGTCGAAATTTTTTAATTAATGCAGCGATGGCGAGCGGCGGGGCGGCTTTAATGTTCGGTGGTTTTTTGCGTCGCGCCGATATTTTCGCCCAAACGGGAAATTTTGAAGCCTTACGCGCGATTGGTTATGGCGAACTCGCGCCGACTGCGGCTAAAAATACGGGCGAAATGCTTCTCGCTTTGCCGAAAGGTTTTGAGTATAAAGTTTTCGGCAAAGCCGGCGGTATAATGACGGATGGTCAAAAAACGCCTCGCGCTCACGATGCGATGGCGACATTTCAGGTCAATGGAGATTTGCGAATCGTCCGCAATCACGAGATTTACAACCGAATTCCAAGCGACGGCGCGGCAATCGGCACGGGCAATCATTATGACCAAACGGCGGGCGGCGGCACGACGACATTAATTATCAACCGAAAATCGCGCGAAATCGTTCGGGACTTTGTCAGTTTGAGCGGAACTTTAAATAACTGCGCCGGCGGCACGACTCCCTGGGGAAGCTGGATTTCCTGCGAGGAAATAACTTTCGGACAAACCAAATACACGGCTAAAGACGGCAAAGAAGTTGGCGGATACGTTAAGGCGCACGGTTATTGTTTTGAAGTTTCGGCGGCGGCGAATGAAAATTTGCCAACCGTTCCGCTTAAAGCAATGGGTCGTTTCGTTCACGAAGCTGTGGCGGTTGACCGAAAAACCGGAATCGTTTATGAAACTGAGGACAACAATCCGGCGGGTTTTTACCGCTTCGTTCCGAATCGTAAGAAGCAACTTGCCGAAGGCGGCACACTGCAAGTTCTGGCAGTTAAAAACCAACCTAATTACGACACGCGCACCAAACAAAAAATTGGCGCAGTTTTAGCGACCAATTGGTTGGAAATTAAAAATCCTGACCCGATTGAAGCCGATACGGATTCGCTGGCGATGTTCAAACCGGCAATGAAAAACGGGGCGGCGTTGTTTAATCGTCTCGAAGGTTGTATTCCCGCTAAGAACGAACAGATTTATTTTGCTTCGACCAGTGGCGGCGACAGTAGATGCGGGCAGATTTGGCTTTACGAACCGGCAGGGCGCGACGCGGGAAATTTAACGCTTGTTTTTGAATCGCCCGACCAACGAGTTCTCGATATGCCTGACAACATCTGCCTTTCCCCGAAAAACAATCTGCTTTTTATGTGCGAGGACAGCGATTACAAATTTGCCGGTGCTTCGTCGCCGGAAAATTTTATCCGCATTTTAACGCCGGAGGGAAAAGTTGCCGACTTTGCCAAAAATATCACGCCTGGCAAAGAAGCGAGCGAATTTGCCGGAGCGACTTTCAGCAAAGACGGCAAAACGCTTTTTGTGAATATTCAAACGGCTGGCGTAACAGTCGCTATTTGGGGTGATTGGAAAAACTTTAAAGATTAGCCACATAAGGAATTCAACTAGTGCTTTGTAATCTAAGTTTGTACAGTTGGAGTTACATTTTTAGGTGGTGTTTCACAATTTATGCAGTAGTATTTCACTATGCTTTTCAACGAGTTTTCAAATCTTGTTTTTTCACTTCCTTCGCCTGTCATTCTGCTTGAAGGTTCGCGTTCGGTAGAGGATGCGGACAAGGAAAAATTAACCGCGCTCGGCGCAAAACTCGCTTCCGCTTTTCCGAATATCGTCTTTCGTTCCGGCAACGCCGACGACGCGGACAGCTTTTTCGCTGAGGACATTCTTCAGGTAAATCCGAAACAGCTTGAATTGATTTTACCCAACGACAGAAAATCGTGTTGTCCGGTTCCGCCGCCGCCAGGTTTGTCTGAATTGACATAAAAACAGCCGATGTTGGCGGGACTCATTCTGAGTGTTTGCGAGCCGCAAACTTTGAGCGCGTGACGAAGGAGAAATTGAGTTTTGTGGTAAATTCTTCCTATCTTTTTCTTTTTATAAAATTCTACTAATCCTTAAACAGCTAGTTGAGGCATTTTACTTTGGACTTTTAGACTTCCGTGATTCACCGAATTTTATCCCAAAGGAATGGGAAATTGAGTATATGTGGGAACGGTTGACAGCCATTCTCAAAATGGATTTTGAAACTCTCCTTGATGAGTTTTCAAAACTCGATAGAAAAGAGCTGAGAACGTTACTTTTCAAAGCCAACCCGAACTATTTGGTTTCCTGCCCAGATGCGCCAGAGGAACAGGCGTTTGGTTATTTGGTAGATGAGGTTCTAGGAAATGAAGTCCCGTCTGAGTATGAAATTGTCAGAACGTTGATGGAGTGGAACATTCCCGAAGATTATGACGACTGGGAAATAGCGAGAAAAAGAGAACTTGTAAAACAGTGTGTGGGTGAAGCAACAGGCGGACAGGAAGGAACAAAGATTGAAGATTTCAAGTCAAAAATTATCGAAGACTACTTAAATCATTCAATAGAACCATAAAAGGTAAATGGAAGAATCTAATGAAAAATCTAAGCAAGTTTTAACTTCGCCCAGCTTAGAATTTAATTAGAAATTCAAATAAAACAAAAGGCTCATTGCTAAAACCTTGCCGCAAACAAGGAAATACAAATTTGTTTCGGTGGTGAGTTTCTGCTTTGAACAAGCGAAACAACATTTGCTTTAATAGAATTCGTATCCTACTGCCTGAGAAACATTTTTATATAAATACCGAATATGCCGAAAGAAAATATACCGCCGCTGCCGGACCACGGCGATTGCGAGATTTTAACCGGATTGACTGTTGACAGTACGC
>JALZOH010000418.1 GCA_030857305.1 Acidobacteriota bacterium | reverse complement strand
GCCTTTACCTTCAAATCTAGTACCAAAATCTTGAACTTTTCCGCCGACATTTGCTTGAAATTCGTCCCGGTAAGCGAATTTTGTTTTATCTTCCTGGACAACCGGTCGAAACTGTTCGGGTATATATCTTTTTTTTCTAGCCATTTTTTTGCAATTATTATTTTTTAAATCGTTATAGACTCGTCTGATAAGTTTTTTGTGAAAGAGTCAATTTATCGTAATTACGGATGAAGGGCAAGTTTATACGGACATATATCCGATAAAAGCCGCCCGTAACCCGATTTCAAAAAAATAAATAATTTTTTTGGGAACAAATTTAAAAATATGGTGTCTAATAAAATAGTTCGCGGAAAATCCGGAATGAGCAATTTGAAAATCTCCGCAATCGAGAGAGGGAAAAAGGTGCAAGATGTTCTTCAGTAAGTCAATCGCGTTTGACGAGGAAGAATTAGGAAATGTTGCTTTGGCGACCGGTGCCTCTTCCGTCCGTTCATCGGTTGAAGCCGGGTTCATTGAAAAGTTACAGTCCGGCGACGCGAAAGCCTTTGATTTGCTGGTTACGCGCTATGCCGGAGATATTTACGCGCTTCTTTTTCGGATTACCGAAGACGTCGAGGAAGCAAATGATTTGACGCAGGAAACTTTTTTGCGAGCGCTCAGGGCGATCGGAAAATTTCGTGGCGAAGCGGATTTGAAAACATGGCTCTTTCGCATCGCCATCAACGAATCGCGCAATCGTTTTCGGTGGTGGAAACGGCGAAAGCGGGAAAAAACATTTTCGCTCGATGCCTCCGCCGGAGACTCGGAAGTTTCTATTCACGAAACAATGCCGGGTAATTCTGCTAGTCCCGAAGAAAATGTTCTGCAGCGTGAGCGCGAGAAAGTTTTGAGCAAAGCATTAAATGATTTACCGCAAATTTATCGTGAAGCAGTCGTGTTATGTGATGTTGAAGGTTTGAGTTACGGAGAAATCGCTCTGGCGCTTGACGCGACGATGGGAACCGTAAAATCGCGCATCGCCCGCGGACGTGAAGAATTGAGACGAAAGTTAAAAGATATTTGAAAAAAGATGTTAGATGTCGGATGTCAGTAAAAACTAATATCTATCAGCTAATATCTCCCATGTGGATGATTGACTCGCCCCGGTATCACTTTATTTAACCAAAAATCGGTGCCAACGAAAAGAGGTCAGAGGTGACGAGGAAATTCGCTAATGAGTAAATTGAAAATTAATCGATAAAATTTTTGGTTTTATTTGAAAAAGACCAACAACAACCGATAAGTCCGAAAATTTTTTATGGATGAAAGTTCAAACTTAAAATCGAACAATGCGTTGTTTTCCGCAAAAGGGAAACAGCCGGGGTCAGTCAGTCATTCACAAAAATAGAAGTCAGAGGTGAGAGCTTTTGATATTAATCAAAAATAGCTTTTAAACTCTGACTGACAGCCTCTTTACACAATAATGAAGTGCGAAAATTTACAACTTAATTTGTCGGTTTATCTCGATGATTGTTTAACCGAGGGCGAACGCGCTGATATTGAAAACCATCTGCCGCACTGTCCTCTGTGCCGGCAAAAGTTGGCGGATTTTCAATCGGTGCGTAATGATTTGCGTGTTTTAAGGCGTCCGGCGCTTTCTAATAATCTTTTAAATTCAATCAGAAGTCGAATCGCCCAACAGACGCAATCTAAAAAGCCGGAACGAGTTTTTCTTGAATCTTTTATCAAAGAAGAAACTTTGCGCGGGTGGTTACAGATGCGTCTGATGCCATACAGCGTCGGTACGGCAATGTCTTTATTGCTCGGGTTAACGCTTTTGTGGAGTTTGCTTTCAGCTGCCAACCGTCCGTCGCCAAATACAGAAATTGCGCGACTTGAACCAATTGAAAAATCATCTATTTTGCTGGCAAACTCTAATTCCTCAACCCAAAATTTTGAATCAAATATGCCTGATTCTCCTTCTACCACGATGGCTATTTCGCACGAATCGCCTTCGATCAATCCGAAAGGGGCGTTAGCTGCGGTTACAAAGTCACTGGTGCGCGGAAAAACGGAGGATGACGAAGTCGTTGTTGTGGCAGACGTTTTCGGCAGCGGACGGGCTGAAATTGCTGAAGTCGTCGAACCTTCGAGCGACCGTTGGGCGATTCGCGAACTTGAAAAAGCTTTGCAGACCGATCCGGATTATGCTCCGTTTGTTTCAGCTAAACTTGACAATCGAGAAGACAAAACCGTGCGCGTAATATTAAAAATTCAGCGCGTAGACGTTGACGCGCACTAAATTTTTAATTGTTTCTACTATCGTCCTTATACTTCATTTTTTATTTATTAACCTCAACTTGCTTCATACAACTCAAAATTGTTATAGCTTTTAATAGATAAATATTAATCGACAAGGAATAACAAGGATGGGTGAACAAAATACGATACAGGATAATATTCAGGATTTTCTGAAAAGTTTTGAAAATAACGCCTCTGATTTTTTGGAAGGTGTGGCGGAAACTTTTCTGGGAAAAGCCGATACTTTGCGTGACGGGACGGAACTTGAGCCGGTCAATTTACCGCGTGACCTTTACGCGCACCGCAATGCTCAAACCGAATGGTGGTATTACACCGGACACGGCGAAACTTCTTCGGGGAAGCAGTTCGGCTTTGAGCTTGTTTTTTTCAAACGGCGGACAGATTTAGATAAGTTCAGCCTCGTGCCGCTTCGTCTTTTCGGTAATCCTATTTATTTTGCCCATTTTGCCTTAACCGATTGCGACGGTAAAAAATTTCGTTATTCGCACCGCAAAAGCGCCAACGGTTTTTTTGATTTGCCGGCATCGGCAAGTGAAGACCATTTTCATTTGCGCCTCGGCGACTGGTCTTTGCGCGAATCGCACGACACGCACGTTTTGCGCGCGACAATCGGCAGCGATATTGTTTTCGAAGCGACGCTGAAA
>JALZOH010000417.1 GCA_030857305.1 Acidobacteriota bacterium | reverse complement strand
GGTCGGCATCAAACACGAAAACGTGATGGCGAAAGAAGTTGAGGAACGCTTGGAAAATAACAATGATTGATAATTTAACTTGAAATAAAACTCTATATTATTTCAAGTATCAATTTTCTCTCGAAAACGGTAAAGTTAGTGTTTTACAATTGCTATGAGCAAACGAATAATCGAAAGTTACAAAAAAAAGCTGGCAGCCGAAGAAGGTTTTATTATCAAACGCGGCGCGGCACTTCGTATTGCTCTGTGCTACCCGAACACACATTCAATCGGGATGGCGAATCTCGGACTTCATACGATGTATGAGCTTTTCAACAAGATTCCCGAAGTTTCCTGCGAAAGAGTTTTTCTGCCCGATGATTTTGAGATGCGCGAGTACGAAAAAACGCGCACGCCGCTTTTGTCCCTGGAAACACAAACGCCGGTTGAAAAGTTTGATGTCGTCGCTTTTTCAATTTCGTTTGAAACCGATTATTTAAATATGGCGCGGATGTTGCAAATGTCCGGCATTCCCGTCTGGTCAAAAGACAGAAATCATTTTCATCCGCTAATCGTGATGGGCGGCGCGGCGTCTTTCCTCAATCCCGAACCGATTGCCGATTTTACGGATATTATCGCGGTCGGCGAAGGCGAGATTTTAGCGTTTCAATTAGTTGACGCGATTGTTGAGAACGAAACAAAAGACGAAATTCTTCTCAAGCTGGCGCGAATCGGACGCGGTTTTTACGTGCCGTCGCTCTACGACGTAATTTACAACGATGACGGGACGGTTTTCAATTATGTTCCAAAGGAAACGGGTGTTCCGAAAAGAGTTGGACGCGCGCTTGCTTCCGCCAATCCGAAAGAAGGAACTCTCCGGCGCGCCATAAAACGAAACGAAGTTGAAGTGGTTGATTTTTTAATGAATCAAGATGTTTTCGCGCCTTCAACCGCCGTCTGGTCGCCCGAAGCCGAAATGGGCGAGCGTCTTCTGATTGAAATTTCGCGCGGCTGCTCGCAAGGATGCCGTTTTTGCTGGGCGGGCTACAATTATTATCCGCCGCGAGTTGTTCCGGCAAAAGATATTTTAGCAAAAGCCGCCGAATGGCGCGGAAAAACCAATAAAATCGGACTTGTTTCCACGGCGGTCTGCGACCATCCGGAAATCTCCACGATTTTAAGCGAACTGCGCAGAATGGAGTATCGCATTTCGGTTTCGTCTCTAAGATTAGATCAAATTTCCGAAGAATTACTGGACGCGCTGGTCGAATCCAAAGATCAGCAAATCGCCGTCGCGCCCGAAACCGGCTCGGACCGCTTGCGCCGTGTCATCAACAAAAATTTGACGAATGATGAAATTGTCGATATTTGCGGAGCGGTTTTTGACCGCGGAATGTTGACGATCAAGCTTTACCTGATGGTCGGACTTCCAACCGAAACTTACGAAGATTTAGAAGAAATGATTGTTTTGGTTGAAAGAATAAAAAATCGAATGCTCGAAGCCGGAAAACGATTTGGACGCGCCGGAAAAATTATTCCCTCCTTAAACGGTTTGGTTCCAAAGCCGAACACGCCGTTTCAATGGGACGCGGTTTGCGACGAAAAAGAATTAAAAACACGTTTGAAATGGGTCAGCAAAAATCTGGCGCGGATTCCAAACGTCGAAGTTCGCGCGATGTCTGCCCGCATTGCCCACGAACAAGCCCTTTTTTCTTCCGGTGACCGAACAATTGCCAAGGTTATTGAATCGGCTGCACGGCTTAAAGGAAACTTAAATGAGGCTCTGCGCGAAACCGGCATTGACCCGAAATTTCATACGAGTCGAAACCGCAGCTATGATGAATTTCTGCCGTGGTCAATCGTTGATTCGGGTTTGTCGTTTGAATTTTTGAAAACCGAACACGAAAAATCACAAGCCAGTCTTTCCAGTAAACCATGTCCGGCAGTCGAAAAATGCACGACGTGCGGCGTTTGCCCGACCACTTGGCTGGCTGACGCGCCGCAAGGTTTAATTCAATTGCAAAGTCTCCGCACACCGCGCCCGGTAGCTGTTAGCGCCGTTTGAGATCTGAATTATTTTTCTAAAAATTCTTTGAGGGTTTTGCTTAGCGTAGGCGATGGAATTTCTTTGTTTCGACGAATAATCGGTGCGCCGATTTCCTCGAGCAGAACCCATTGAAGCGAATCGTCAACCACTTTTTTATCAAAATTAAAGGCTTCTAAAACTCTTTCCGGATCAATGCCGTGTAGTTTTGGGAGAATTCCCACTCGTTGCACAACATCATTCAAAAGCTTTAACTCATCTTCATTAAAAATACCAAGATTCTTTGATAATTCAGCGGCAAAAAGTATTCCATACCCGACTGCTTCGCCATGTTTAAAGTATTTATAATCGGTGACTTTTTCCAGAGCGTGCGCTAACGTGTGTCCGTAATTTAATATTTTGCGCGACTTAGCATCAACTCTCTCCGTGCTTTCCCTCTCGTCCTGCATTACAATCTGCGCTTTGAAATCTACTTGCGCGTGGATTAAATCTTGAAATTCTATGACAAATTCTTTATTGGAAAAATTATTTTTAAATTTATAAAGTGAAAAGTTTTCTAAAAAATCGGCGGTTTGCGCGAATAATTTTTTATCGGCAATCACGCCTTGTTTGATTGCTTCACAAAATCCGGCGGATAGTTCGCGGCGCGGTAGAGTTTGAAGAGTTTCGATATCAATTAAAACGCCGTGTGGCTGGTAAAATGCCCCGATTAAGTTTTTGCCGAACTCGGTATTGACCGCGGTTTTCCCACCAACCGACGAATCAATCATCGCGACAACAGTGGTTGGAATCTGTAAAAATGAAACGCCGCGCAAATAAACTGCCGCCGCGAAACCGGCTAAATCTCCGACTACGCCGCCGCCGACCGCGACGACCGCATCGGTTCTGGATAATTTGTTTTCAGCGAAAAACTTGAGAGCAT
>JALZOH010000416.1 GCA_030857305.1 Acidobacteriota bacterium | reverse complement strand
TTATGGATGGGGGCAGATTTTGCCGCTCAGACTTCTACTTTACTTGTAATACATACTATTAGCTTTGGTCTATTGGCTATTCAAACTATATCTTGGCAAATGACGGAAGGTTTGGGTTATCCTGGTTACAATATCTTAATTTTCACAATATGCCTGATAATTAATGTGTTTTTGATTTTTATGTTGACTGAAAGCTTGGGTAATGTTGGTGTTGCTTTTGGCAGAATGGCAGGTCTATCGGTCATGTTTTTATCAGTTTTTTACGTTGAAAAACTATTTTTTGAACGGGTTCAGAAAAAATTTTGGTTGAAATTGTTGGGTATTCTCGGAGTTTCAACTTTATTTTCGATTATTACGGAAAAATTGATTATTTCTAATTTTCAAGCAACCTGGGGAGTTTTTGCTTTTGCTACAATCAGCGGTGGCTTGGTTTACTGCGCAATATTATTGATGTTGGGATTTGTTGATTCGGAAGACAAACTTTTAATTAGAAATCTTATTAAAAGGTAATATTTAGTATGAAAGAAAAATTGGCACTCGTTCAAAGAGTAGATTTTATAAAACAGGCTTGTGCTGGCAAAAAAGTATTGCATCTCGGTTGTACCGATCATCCATATACGTTGGAAGCTATTAAAAACAATATGCTTCTACATTTTGAGTTAGAAAAAACAGCTAAGGATTTGTACGGTTTCGATTATGACCAAGAGGGAATTGATGTTTTATCAAAAGCGGGTGGTAAAAATCTTTTCCGGGCTGATTTAGAAAAACTCGACGAGGTAGAATTGAATGAGACTTTTGATGTCATAATTGCGGGTGAAATGATCGAGCACCTTTCAAATCCTGGCTTGTTTTTACAAGGCATCAAGCGTTTTATGCACCCCGAAACCAGTTTAATCATTACCACTATTAATGCCTATAGCGCGTTGAGATTTTTTATCTATGGCTTAAGAGGAAGGGGCGGTGAAAATGAGCCAGTGCATCTCGACCACGTCGCTTATTATTCTTACCGAACCCTTAATCTTGTTATAAAAAGGGAAGACTTAAAAGTAAATAAGTTTTATTTTTATGATATAGGTCCAAAACACAGGCAGTTCAACCGTTGGTTTTATAATTTTATAAATGATATTTCTGTCTCTTTTTCGCCACAGCTATCTGATGGAGTAATCGCGGTTTGTCAATTAAATAAAGATTAAATTATCTTTTTAATCGGAAGAAATATTTTATTCTTTGAGAAACGAAATTTTGAAAAGCAATTTTCTGGATAAGCCCCTGAATTTGATTGTCAATTTAAAGAGTTCGTCGAGCAATTTTTATGCTTAATTCAAAACAACGACCCACTTTTTTGCAAAATAGAGACAGTGCACTTTTGCTGCCTGTTATCGTAATTGCTGTAATAACTCTGCTTGGCGGTTTTTCACTAATTTTTGTCTCTGATGATGCGTCAAATCCATTTAAGCAGCTTTTTTTAATGCCGTGGGTAATTTTATTGGGAATTGTTATTGCCGCTCCGAGTTTCTATTTATATTACAAGGGACGTTTTGATTTTTTTCATCCGTTGGTGTTTGCCGCTTGGTCATATTTTGTGCCGGCTTTTTTCGTGGGCGGTTTGATTTTAGCCGCCGGTTTGTCACAGCCATACTTTTTATCATTTGTCGAAGATGAAAAATATAATCTGCCTTTAACTATCGTTTATGTGATTTTAGGTTATGGGGGATTATCGATCGGATTTTTTCTTCCGATCGGAAAAAAAATTGGTAAGAAAATAAATAGTCGTCTGCCGGTTTGGGATTGGAAACCGGAAAATCTTTACCTTCCAGGAATTCTGCTTTTGTTTGTTGGGATCGGCAACAGCATCGTCGCATTTGGTTTTGGGATTTTAGGTTACCAGAAGGTTGATGTCGTCGGAGCATACGATGGATTATTATTTCTTTTGACCCTTTTATGGCTTGAAGCAAGCTTTATTTTATGGCTATGTATCTTTAGAACCAGAACCTTAAATATTAACCATTATATTGTTATCGGTTTACTTCTAAGTACTTCGTTGACTAAATCCGCTTTTCAAGGAAATCGAGGAAGTTTATTTCAAGTTTTTATACTGGTTGCCTGCGCGTTCATTTTTTCCGTTCACAAAATTCACTTCAGGCAAAAAGTATTCGGCATCATTTTATTAATTTTGGCAATTGTAATGGGTATGATTTATGGAACAACATTTCGGCAGGTCAAACAATCAGAGTCAAGAGTAAGTACAGATGAATATGTAGAAAACATCGGACAAACTTTTGATAAATTGTTTGAACAGGATTTGGTTGACAATCTAGCCGAAGGAGTATCAGCGTTAGCGGAACGCATCGAAAATGTCAGCTCGTTAGCGGTGGTGGTTTCAAATTATGAAAAATTAGAGCCCTACGAAGAAAGTTATGGATTAAAAGACAATATATGGAATGACAGTATTACTTTTTTTATTCCGAGACCCCTCTGGGTCAATAAGCCGGTCGGCTCGGAGCCGCGCCGATACGCCGATTTATATTTTAATTATAGTGAAAATTCTTTTACCGTTACCCCGATGGGTGATCTCCTACGTAATTTCGGACCCGTTGGAGTTCCGCTCGGAATGATACTTTTAGGAATTATTTTGAGTATGATTTACACGGCGTTAATCGAAGATCAAATTTTTTCATTCTGGCGAACAACTTTATTTTACATGCTTTTAACTACTGTTTCGTACGAAGGTTTTTATGGAACAATCATTCCTTATCTAATTAAATACGGTTTATTAGCGGTACTTGGAATTGTTTTTATTCGATTTTTTCAAATCAATACGACTAACCGGTCTTTTAAGAGGGCGAGAAATTTTAACTGATAATAAAAAAGAAGGATTTGTTCATTCCTTTATTGACGGCTAAATTTTAACAGCAAAAATGGAAGTAAAAGTTTTTACCAACGGTTGTTTTGACATA
>JALZOH010000415.1 GCA_030857305.1 Acidobacteriota bacterium | reverse complement strand
AAAAGCATTTCATATTCATCTCTAGTTTAACTTCAAATCTCAACCTTCTCAATCACACCAACCCAATGTTCGGCATCCAAAGTGCCGCCCGCGAATTCCGAAACCAGCGTAAAAACCTGGTCGGAAAATCCGCCGACGTTCAAAATGTCTGCGCGTTCTTTGGCTTGCGTGTACGCGTAAGGCTGGATGTCAATGCAGATGAGTTTCGCGTCCGCAATTCAGGATTTGAACTCGTTTCACTGCTTCATCGTTTCCGTGCCGCTTCCGCCGAAGCTTTCGCGCGCGGGCGTGTCAATCCACGATTCGTTATCCGAAACGTAAATCAAAACGTCAAGAATTATTTTCAACTTTTTTTGTTTTTGAGATGAAAAATTCCTAGAAATGTCGAAAGCCCCGGGCGGTTAAGATTTGTGTCTTGTCGCCTGAGATAAGTTTAATACCTTCAATGTCTTCGGTTATTTCTCCAACACAGGAAAAAGTGAAGTTTTTAAGCGCGTTTTCGAGGCGCAATTTTTTTTTGGGATTGATTGTAAAAAGAAGCTCAAAATCTTCACCGCCGTTCAAAGCAAAAAATAAATCATTTTTGAAACGATTTTCGATATCCGATTTTTGAGTTTTTGCGTGGCGTTTTAGCTTTAAAAATTCTTCTAAATTTTTATTCAGAGGGATTTTATCGGCAAAAATCATCGCTCCGACTCGGCTTTCACGGCATAGATGAGCCAAATCACTCGACAGTCCGTCGCTTAAATCAATCATCGCGGTTGCTAAGTTTTTTTCGCCGAGAATTTTTCCGATTTCAGTTTGCGCATTCGGTTTTAATTGTCGCAGAAGTGAATCGTTAAATTTAGAATTTTTGAAGCCTTCACCCGCTTCCAACAATTCCAAGCCCAGCGCCGCGCCGCCTAAATTTCCCGTCACAAAAATCAAATCGCCAACTTTGGCGCCTGAACGCAAAACGGCTTTTCCCTTTTTTACTTCGCCCGCGACCATCGAATCAAACACGATTTTGTCAGGCGTTTTAGAAACGTCGCCGCCGACGAGTTCAACGTCGAACTTTTTCGCCAGCGCAAACCAGCCTTCGTAAAACTTTTCAACAAAATCCGTTTTCCAAACGTCTTCGGAAATGCCGATTGAAAGCATTGCCCAGACCGGTTGCGCGCCCATCGCCGCGACGTCCGAAAGCGACACTGTCAATGCTTTGTGTCCGAGAAATTCAGGAATCATCCACTGACGGCGAAAATCAACGTCTTCAACTATTAAGTCGGTTGTCAATACCAAATCAGTCTTCGCATCTTTCGGAATAACCGCACAATCATCACCGATTTTTGAAGATACGGAACGCTTGCGAAGTTGTTCAATCAAGCTAAATTCGGTTTTCATAAAATTTTTATTGACAGTGGTTTACGAAAAATCTACAATAAACTTCAAAAAATTTAGCACAGACGAGGTATAAATGGGACTTCCTGCAACGGCAATACCGGAAAAAATATTCTTCAAAATCGGTGAAGTATGCGATTTGGTTGGCGTCCAAGCGCACGTTCTGCGTTACTGGGAAACTGAGTTTCCGATGCTTTCACCGCAAAAAAACCGTTCCGGTCAACGCTCGTACCGGCGGCGCGATGTGGAAATTGCGCTCCGCGTCAAAGAACTTCTCTACGACGACCTCTACACAATCGCGGGCGCGAAGAAAAAACTGCAAAACGAATTGTACGAAATTCGCCGTCTAAAAATAGTCCACGCCGAACCTGTTCAAAAAGAAAGTTTTATCAAAGAAGTAAAACCATTCGAACCTCAGGAAGAAGTGGTACTTGAAGAAAATTTTGAAAGTCTGGTGATTGATGAAACTGAAGATTTTGAACAAAGCGAGCCGATGGAACTCGATGATGAGCGTCGAGAGGCTTTGACTAGTCTTGCCGCGCAGCTTCTCGAACTCCGTGAAATGTTAAAAATAAATAAATCGGAAAGCGCCGGCTTACAACAAAGAAAATATTAAAACGACTTACAGCGTTTATCATCGAGAAAATTTTGAACGGTTTTGTTGTCAAGCTGCCGTTTGACAAGGCTCTCAATTGTTCTTACTCTTAAGAAATCAATTTGACGGGACGTAGCGCAGTCTGGTAGCGCGTTCGCTTGGGGTGCGAGAGGTCGCGAGTTCGAATCTCGCCGTTCCGATGGATTACAATGAGGAAACCTGCTCGTTGGTGTAATCTGCACGCTTCTCTCTGTGGAAGTGACTAATTCCTTGACCGTTTTCTAATGATTCTCTTTTATCCTTGGCGCTAAATGAGGTTCATCTTGCCATCGACCGTTTTCATACTAAAAAGTTTAACTTAAAAATCAATCACACTATGCAGTAAGATAGAATTAAATGTGGATTCGATTCGTATCGGTAGCCCAAGCGTGAATGCAATGCGCGCTCACGCTTGGGCTACCGATATGCGTTTCGTCTTTTATTTATTCTTATCCGCTAAAACATCATTGGACAATTCTCCGGCAGGTTGTTGCTCCGCAAACGTTTTATCGTGCAGACGTTTGACGAGATATTGATTAAAGAAAACAATAATTCCCGCTAGAACAATCATCGTTACCCCAAAAATCGGGCTTAAAGAGAAACTGTTATGGGTTAAATTATTGGTTTGTTTATACTGAAAAAATGTTTGCGCAACCCAGAAAGTTTGCGTCAGCGTAAAAACCGCGAAATACAAGAGCGTAGCCCACAAAGCCCAGGATTTTCGCATCTTCCAAAGCACGACATTAGCTAAAATTAACAGAAGTAGGGATGACACCCAGAGAAACGTCCGGCAGATGTTTGAATAATAATCATAATTGGCAACAACATTGACCGGCTTATCAACGCTTTGCAGCCAGCTAAACGTCAGATACGTCAAAACAAACATTACCAGAAACGCCAGACCCAAAACACCAACATAAATTTTATTCCACATAAACGCATTTTTATCACAA
>JALZOH010000052.1 GCA_030857305.1 Acidobacteriota bacterium | reverse complement strand
CAACTGAGCGACAAACTTTTCGGGCAAATTGCCGACAAAATTTCAAACAAACGCCTGATAATCGTCCCGGACGGAAAACTTCATTATTTCCCGATTGCCGCTTTGCCATTTCCGAACTCAACCGCTCATCTGCCGATTTTGATGACAAATGAAACGGTTTATGAACCTTCAGCATCGACGCTTGCGCTTTTAATGCAAAATGGCAAACAGATTTCCGCCTCGTCGAAAGATCTACTCATTTTTTCCGACCCGATTTTTTCCATTCAAGACGAGCGGATTACTCCAACCGGAACCGAAAAACAAACTCAACCCGAAACCGGTATTCTTCAGACTGAAAAATTCCGTTTTGCTGAATCTTTAACTTCGCTGGCGCGGCTGAGCGCTTCGCAGGACGAAGCCGACGCAATTTTGCAGATTATCGGGGAGTCCGCGTCAACCGCGTTGGGCGGCGCGGCGGCGACACGCGAGAGGGCTTTGGATGCGTCAATTTCAGATTATAAAATCATTCATTTCGCCACGCACGGTTTAATTAACGAAGAGCGTCCCGAACTTTCCGGTATCGTTATGTCGCAGTTTGACGAAACCGGACAAAACCTCAAAGGAGTCGTCCGTCTGCAAGACATTTACGAAATGAATCTGTCAGCCGATACGGTTGTTTTGAGCGCGTGCAACACGGGCATCGGCAAAGAAGTCAAAGGCGAAGGGCTGCTGAGTCTGAACAACGCGTTTCTGCAGGCGGGCGCGAAAACAGTCGTCTCCAGTCTCTGGAAAGTTGACGATTACGCCGCACAGGAATTGATGAAGAATTTTTATCTGGAATTGACCACGGGAAGCGTAACAACATCAAAAGCATTGCAACGGGCGCAGATAAAAATGTGGCAAAGTTCGCGTTACAAATCGCCGTTTTATTGGGCGGCTTTTAAGGTCGAAGGCAATTTCCAAACCGCGCCGAAACTCTCCGGCGGTTTCGGCTATTGGATTTATATGTTACTAATTTTTCCGCTATTATTTTTAGGAATGTATGTATATTCCCGAAAATCAAGGCTACTGAACAATAAAATTATAATTGACGGCTGATTCGATTGAATTTTCTTTTTCAACCTTAATTTGATATTCGCCTTTTTTTAAAACGGTGGAAGGCATCAGCAATCGTAACTCCTTGCCGTTTAGATTACTGTAAAAAGGCATTTCGCTACGGCTGAGAATATTTTTTTTATCCATAAGGATTTCAACCTTAAACCTGTCCCTCGAATTTGCTTCAAACGGCAATGCCAGCCGGAACAAAACCGCATCTGTCAGCACATTCTCCAACAATTTATTCGCGCTGCCTGAATCACGAAAGGCTCCGAAAGGCAGATTTACGTTGGTCAGGTTTCGATAATCCGATAGATTGTTCAAATCCTTTTGATTTAATTCGGCAAATTCTTTTTCAAGCGGAGTTGATTCATACGCCGAATAATAAATAGCTGTTCCGACAAGCAAGCCAAAAATAATCAGCGTGAGAACGGCGCTCGCCGGTTGCCAATTCAGCGCGAAAAATCTTTTTAGCCGCCCATAAAAAGTTTCCGAAGATTTCTCGCAAAGTTCCTGTGAAATTCTGCTGGTCGCGGCGTTGCGGGCATAATTTCGCAGCAAAGAAATCTGTCTGAGCTGCGTCTCGCGCGTGGGCGAAACGAGAAAGTTTTTTTCAAACAACGCGACCTCCGGCGGCGAAAGAACATTATCCAGATAATCTTCCGCCAACTCGCTTTCCGCCCAGTAGAGCCTTTCTTCCAGACTTTTGTCCGAAATCAGTTGCAAATCAATTTCTTCAATTTCCATTGCCGAGAGATTACCTAAAAGATACTGCTTGTATTTTGTGTTTTCGTCTTTCATATTTTTGTAAAAAGTCTCTCCTTACAGATAATGAAAAAACCCCTCGATTTCTTACAAACTTTTTTTTCTCAAGCATTCCTCCACACATTCTCTCAAAATACCCCTGATACGAAAAACTTTGGTATGCAAAGCCGGCATCTTCAAATTCATTCTCTCCGCTATTTCTCTTCGCCAATCAAATTTTTCGCTTTTATCCCGTTCGTAATATTGAATTATCAAATTGCTTTCTTCCCGCGAAAGTTTTGTCAAGCAGTTTTCCAAACAATCGCATTCGGTAATTGAAGAATCGTCTGTCACGGCAAAGCTTTGTGTATCAAGAAGGTAATCCGTCTCTAATTGAACTTCCCGACTTTTCACCGTCCTGAGATATTCGAGGTAAATGTTTGAAGCAAAGCCGTAAAAATATGTAATAGTCTTTACATTTTTGGAAGAATCAAAAGTGGAAACTTTCAGTGCGACGCGATTTATCGTTTCATCGGCAAGCGTTTCCGGGTCGGCACAGCCGCGAAACCGAAAAAATCTAATCAGTCCTTCCCGAATCCTTTCATATTGCCTGCCCGCCTCTTCTCTGTTGGCGGAAAGCCAACCAAGCAAAGCGTCAAAATCTTTTTGCTGCAAAGTGAAATCTTTTTTCATTCGGGTAAGGCGTTTGCGAAAATGAACAATTGAATCAATATCACAAAAGTCGGCTTACTTTCAAATCATTTTCACCTCAAAAATTATTTTAAATTTTTGTGTTGCTGTATAAAATAAATTTAAATCAACGCGAAAAATCATAAGTATAAATTAAATTTGTTGTAACAAAAACGGGTTCGGGTTGTAGTTCAATCGCAAATTTCTCTTTCACTTTCGTTTGAATTAAAACTTTTAAATCCAAAACATCTTGTGCCGTCCCATTTCCCAAATTTACAATTGCCAACGTATGATTTGTCGAAAGCCCGACGCGACCGAACTGAAAGCCTTTATAAAAACCGCTTTTTTCAATCAGCCACGCAGCCGGAATTTTTACGTTTTGGTCGTCAACCTGATAATTCGGGACCCTTTCGGTCGCTTCAATTACTTTTAGATTCTTCGCTTCGTTTTTGATTTCGTTGAACTTTGCCAGCGACACAATCGGATTTTTGAAAAATGAACCGACGCTTTTTGAGTTTTCGTCCCGTTCGTCAATGACCATTGATTTTGCCGAACGAATTGCGATAACACCCTGGCGCGTTTCCTGTAAACTAGGCTTTTTATCCTTAAAATAATTTTGTAAATCTCGGTAAAGAATTTTTGGGTTGCCGTTTTGCTGCAATTTAAAGATCACCGATAAAACTATAAATTGATTTTTTTGGGTTGTGTTAAAAATGCTTGTTCGGTAAGCAAAACCACATTGGTTATTAAGTAACTCAACAAATTTTTTTGCCTTCCGATCAAAGCATCTGACGGAGACAATCGTTTCGCTTACTTCCTGTCCGTAAGCGCCGACATTCTGGACGGGTGTTCCGCCGACCAGACCCGGGATTCCGCTTAAGCATTCAACTCCAGCGAATTTTTTCTCGACACAAAAGGCGACAAATTCATCCCAATCTTCACCTGCGCCGGCAGTAATGAAAATTGTGCCGTCTTTTTTGGCAAAAGTTGAAATGCCCTTTAAGGCGATTTGCAAGACGAGTCCGTCAAAACCTTCGTCGGCAATCAAAATATTGCTTCCGCCGCCGAGGATAAAAATTTTTAAGCTGTTTAGTTCGGCAAATTGGACAGCTTCGCAAACTTCATCTTCGGTTCGGGCAGAGCAAAAAAAACGCGCCTTTCCTCCGATTTTAATAGTTGTAAATTCTGCCAGAGAAACATTTTCTCTTATTGCTAAATTCATTAATTGGAAGTATTAAAAAGCACGATAAATTATTGTATCGGGTGAAAATATCTTTTTCTTAAATCCATTTCTCTTTATCGTGAACAAATTGTTTGACCGAATCGATATAATTTTTCATATATTCATCTTTTTCGATAAACGGAACTTGTGCGCGAATCGAATCATAGACGGGCTGTGTTAGCTTTCCCAAATTCTTTTCCGCACCGGTTCTTTTCTTTCTAAAATCAATCGCCTGTGCCGCGCAAAAAAATTCAAGAGCCAGAATATTTTCCAAATTTTCAACAATCTGCCGCAGTTTCAAAACAGAGGTCACGCCCATCGAAACGTGGTCTTCGACATTTGCGGAACTCGGAATCGTATCAACGCATGCCGGATGAGAAAATACTTTATTTTCATTGCAGAGGGCGGCGGCAGTATATTGAACGAGCATAAAACCGGAATTTAATCCGCCGTTTTCGGTTAAAAATGCCGGTAAAACGTGCGCATTTGAATTTTCATCGGTTAAACGCATTATTCTTCGCTCTGAAATATTTCCAAGTTCACTCAAGGAAATCGCCAAGTAATCCATCGAGAGCGCAAGCGGTTCGCCGTGGAAATTTCCGCCGGAAATCACGTCAATATTTTCGCACGTTTCGTCACAGAAAATTAAAGGATTATCGGTGACCGCATTAAGCTCGATATTGATAACCCACTCGGCGTAGTCAATTGCATCACGACACGCGCCGTGAACCTGCGGCATGCAACGCAAAGTGTAGGCGTCCTGGACATTGGTCGCATCAAAATCTCGAACAAACTCGCTGCCTTCAAGTATTTCGCGCAGGTTTTTCGCGCATTCGATTTGTCTCGGATGCGGTCGCAGTGCGTGGATTCTTTCATCAAAAGCCAGTGTTGTGCCATTTAGAGCTTCAAGGCTCAAGCAACCCGAAACATTTGCCGCATCAGCCAGATGCTTTGCCCTGTGAGTTTCCAGCAAACCGACGGCAGTCATAATAGTTGTTCCGTTGGTCAGCGCCAAACCTTCTTTGGCAGCAAGTTTTACCGGTTTTAAGTTTGCTTTGTCTAAAACCGCTTTGCCTCCTGAAATCTCACCCTCGAATTCTGCTTCGCCCTCTCCAATCAACACACAAGCCATATGCGCGAGCGGCGCAAGGTCACCGGATGCCCCCAAACTTCCCTTTTCAGGAATCTGTGGATTGATACCGCGATTAAGAAATTCGAGCAGCAATTCTAAAGTTTCCAGCCGAATGCCCGAAAATCCGCGCGCCAGAGTATTGGCACGAATCAACATAATCGCCCGCGTTGTCGGTGTGTCAAATGGTTTTCCGACGCCGACGGCGTGGCTGACGACAATGTTTCTCTGAAGCAGTTCAACTTCTTCTCGCGAAATAATTTTATCTTTGAACGCGCCGAAGCCAGTCGTGATGCCGTAAGCAATCTCGCCCCGCTCAAGCAAAAGCTGAACCGCATTTGCCGAACGATTGACCTGCGCTTTTGCCTTATTCGCTAAAATAACGCGCGGATTATTCGGCTCGTCGTAAGCAACGGCGACAACTTGTTCAAATGTAAGATTTTCACCGTCCAAAACAACTTCGTTCATCACACAGAGAATTTAACACAAAATAAACAAACCGGATAAAAAGGCGAGACAAGATAGAATTTTTAGCTTAAAAAATTCATATTAATTTTGCCTGATTATTCTGTTTGTTTTTTTCGTTAAATTACTAATCCTTTTTTGACAATCGTTTCAACCGGATTGCCGCCGAATTCATAAGACAAACCCCGATAATCATTCGTCTCTAAAATCAAAATATCGGCTTGCTTGCCGACTTCGATCGAACCTACTTTACCACCCAAACCGACGGCAAAAGCGGCGTTTATCGTGGCGGCGTTTAGCGCTTCCGATGGCAGAAGTTTCTGGTATCGACAGGCAATCGCCATCGCGTTTGGAAGCGAAGGACATGGCGCGCTTCCCGGATTGTAATCGGTTGAGACGGCAATGGCGCAACCCGCATCAATCATTTTTCTCGCGTCGGCAAATTCACACGACCCGAAATTAAAATTTACCGTCGGCGTGATGACTCCGATTGTATTTGAATTCACTAGCAGTTCGATTTCCGTATCAGAAATTTTATCGAGATGATCAACTGAAGTCGCGTCGAGTTCGATTGCCATTTGCGTACCGCCCAGATTTGTAAATTCATCAACGTGCGCTTTTACTTTCATTCCAAATCGCTTGCCCGCTTCTAAAACCTTTTTTGATTGTTCTAAATTGAAAGCGTTTTTTTCGCAAAACACATCCATAAAAAACGGATTGTCCTGCATCGTGTAAAACCAGGAAGTTTCAGAAACCGAAAAAGAACCGATGCCGGAGCCTTGGTCGTTTGCGATTACTTTTGACCTCATTTCATCAATACCAAGTTTAACAAAGGCATATAATTCCATTGCGCGCGGCAGCGTTTCATTGCAAATCAAATCAATATAATCATCTTCCTTACCTTTATATTCTGGCGGAACGGCGTGCGCCGCGAGCAATGTTGGAATCAATTCGATGGAGTGAGTTTTATTTAACTTAAAAATTGCTCCAAGAATTTTCAGTTCGGTTTCCGTATCCAGACCGTAACCAGTTTTGACTTCGCACGTCGTTACGCCGAGCGCAAGCATTTTATCAAGCCGCTTTCGGCTTTGTTCGATTAATTCAGCTAAACTCGCCTGGCGCGTGTGCTTGACGGTCGAAAGAATTCCGCCGCCCTTGGCTAAAATCTCTAAATAATCCGCGCCTTTAATTTTAAGCTCAAATTCATCGAGTCGGTTTCCCGCGAAAACAATGTGCGTGTGACATTCGACAAATCCCGGACAGACAACTTTGTTTCGCGCGTCGATGACGTTTTCGCTTCCAAAATTTTTATGAATTTCTTTGGATTTACCAACGCCGATAATTTTTCCTTCGACAATTGCCACCGCGCCATTTTCGATGATGCCGACATCTTGCATCGCCGCGCCTTTTTTCATTTCGTTGCGACTGGCACAAGTAACGAGTTGTTTAATGTTGTGAATGATTAAATCGACGATCATTTTTTTCTGTCGAGATATTAAACTTTTATTCATTTCACAACAAGTTCGATCTATTTGCTAATAAAAAACCAAAACTCACGACTTAATCAGAGTTTTGGTTTTTAATCGATTAAATAAAAGTAAAAATCAGTTTGTGGTTTGAGTTTGACTATTTGCGCCTACAATATAACTTTCCCGCGCCCGCACAACGACATTCGGACGATTTAGCCGCACTTTGATTTGTTTTCGCTGTCCGGCTTTGGCTACCGTTTGCGGGTAATAACCGATGTTATACTGACGGCGTAATTCTTCGGCGATGCCTTCAAACGCGGCGGTTAACCCGCCCGGAGTTGCTTCGGGACGAAAAACTCTGCCGCCGGTGCTGGCAGACAATTCTTCCAGATATTTTCTGCCAAGCGCGTATTCTCCGCTCGTCGTTCCGCGCGAACTCGAAATGCCGCCGAGACTTGGAAATGGTGAAGACATCACGCCGCCTCGATTATCAAAAAAGGTATTGTAATAAATCGGGAAAATTAAAGATTCCGATTCTTCAGCATCTTTGATTGTGCTGTCGTAATCGTTTTTATAGGAAGCCGTATCAACGCCGTCCGTAAACAAAACAATTGCTTTGCGTCCCTCGATCTTGCCGAGTCGTTTACGGAGCGAAAAATCAACGGCGTCATAAAGCGAAGTCCCGTCACCGAAATCTGCCCGGCGAATCGCTTTGTAAATTTTCTGCCGGTCGTTAGTGGCTTCAGTCAAAACGTGAACGTTCGCGTCAAATTCAATGACCATCACGTTGTCCTGTGGTTTTAACTGATTTACAAACGCAGTCGCCGCACTTTGGATTTCTTCAATTTTATAAGCGGTCGAAGGGCTTGTATCAATCAGGAGAATAACTGTAAAAGGTTTTTCGGACGTTCCGAAATAAGCGATTTCCTGTTCCGCGCCGTCTTCAAAAATCTTGAAATCCGTCTGCCGCAGATTCGGAATATAAAGCCCGTTGCGGTCGTAAACAGAAACTGGTATCGTGATCAAATTGGTTTCGACTTTCACTACGTCCCCATCATCCGCAATCGCGTCAACGGTTTGTGTCGCATTCGTCGTCGGAGTTTGCGGCTTCGTTTCGTTTTTTAATTTTTTGTCTTTCTTCTCGCGCGTACTCGGCGAAATATAAATCGAGCGTGGTTTATTCGGCGCAGATTCAGAGTAATCAGCATCTTGTGTCACTTCGACATATGGCGTCGGCGTGGCGGTAGCTTTTCTTCCTGATTGCGCCGTTGCAACAATCACAACACCAAAAACTAACAAACATAATATTACTAATTTCTTAACCATATTTCCCCTCTACTACAAAACGAAATGTTGACGTTTGGATGCTGTAAAAGTCAAAAAAGTTAGCGGCAAGTTAAATTTTGTTCGCCTATTTCATAACTAGCATTTTTACAACATTTTCTTTCGCAAATTCAATCGCTTTCACGTAAGTTGGGTTAAATTAGTGATAAATACCCATTCGGGATAGGTTATTAAAAATCCGCACCAAATAGCACGCTTTCTACACGAAATAGTTAAAAATTGATTTTAGAAAGAAAATAAAACCTATCATATTTAAGCCCCTGTACTGGCATTGCAATTGCAGGTAGATTTACATTGTAATTATTAAGCAAAAGTTTATTTTGCAATAAAAAATTCACAATGGGGAAAAGTAAGAAAATGAAAAAATATTTAGTTACATTTATTATGATGGCAGTAGTTGTCGGATTAATGCCGCTTATGATACCCGTAACGGCTGAAGCTCAACAAAAAATGTATGCCAGACGCGTTGTTGATAGAAACGGGCGCATACGTTATGTCAGAACCAGGAAACCCAGTTTTTATCGTCGTCACCGCAACAGAGTCAATGTGGGCGCCGGAACAGTTGGTGGCGCAATCCTCGGTGGTCTTCTCGGCGGCAAAAGAGGTGCTTTAATTGGCGGTGCCGCAGGCGCGGGCGGCTCTGCTCTTTACACGTATAAACTTAAGAAGAAACAGAAAAAATATGTCAGAGTCAAAAGATATTAATTTGTTTCAAAATGTTTAATTGTAAAAACCGTGAAGTGTTAATATTTCACGGTTTTTTCTTTTCGATTTACCGGCAAAAATTTAAATTTTTGCCGGTAAATCTTCTTCCGATGTCATAATTTCATCTCGTTTGCGATTTTAATATCTCTCTGCCAATAAACTCGCGCCTGATTGTCAAAATAGGCTACAAAACATAGAGATGCGTCCGAAAAAATTCTTCAACTTCATCGCGGGTCAAAGTTCCGTCGGCAATGTTCAGATAAAGTTTTTCCAATTCTTTATCGCTCATATTCAAAATTGCCCGATTGATTAATAAAAAAACTTCGGCACAAACGGCAGTGACTCTTTTGTTGCCGTCAACAAAGGCGTGCGCTTTGGAAATATGATAGGCATAAGTCGCGGCGTACACTGCGAGGTCGGCTCTTCATAAAAGTAACTATTTTCCGCCGCCGACAAAGCCGATATTAAAAGATTTTTATCTCTGATACCTTCGCTTCCGCCGTGTTCCGCAATCGCGCGACGATGAATCTTCAAAACGTCCGCTTTTGTCAAAAAAATCATTTCGCGCCTTCCGCCAATCGCGCCAGAAGTGTTTTTCTCGTCGCAAAAACTTCGTCAATCGCCGCATCAACCGTTTCTTCTTTAGGTTTTGACTCCTTACTTTCGAGAAACTCGACAAAATCCAAAACTTCCTGCTTTCGATTAACAGGTAAAACCTTGAACTTTTCCAACAAAACTTCTTCCGATGTCATAATTTCACCTCGTTTGCGATTTTAACATATCTCTTAACGCATAACCTTGCGCCTGATTGCCAACGCGAGAAGTGCAACTTGCAACGGCGCAAAGATTGTTTCTAGTCCGTAGAATAAATATGTTATAGCATTGTAAGG
>JALZOH010000414.1 GCA_030857305.1 Acidobacteriota bacterium | reverse complement strand
GTTTTTAGTGGCTGTCATAATGTTATTTTTATATAATAAATGATGAAATTTTATTGAAAATAAAATTTTTGTCATAAATTTTGCATCGGTGGTGTTTTAACTTTAGAAAGTAGTTATCTAAATGACCGAAAGCGTAACAATGATAATGGACGCGACGTCGCGAGGTGAAGCAGCAGCGGCGAGAGCAGAAACAATCGTTTTCGACGAAGCATTTGCGCTTCACCATCGAACCGTATTTCGCACGGCGCGCTCGGTCGTGCGCGATGAAGGTCTTGCCGAAGACGTAACTCAGGAAGTTTTCTTGCGTCTTTACAGCAATTTAAGCGCAATCGAAACGGATGAAATGCTGCGCCCGTGGCTCATTCGAGTTGCGCTTAACGTTGCGCGAAACACTTTGCGCGGAAATATTAGAGCAAACACTCGCGAAGAAAACTACGTCAAAGAAACAGACGAAGCAACTGATTTTACGGCAGAAACCGATTATGAACAGCGCCAGCGAGCAAAAGAAGTTCACCGGTCTTTGAGCTTGATCAAGGAGCCTCTGCGAAGTTGTTTAGTATTGAGGCAACAAGGTTTGTCTTATAGAGAAATTGCCGAGAGTCTCTCGCTGAACGAAACCAGCATCGGGACTTTTATTGCTCGTGCCCGACAGGAATTTGTACGGCATTACGGAAAGATTGGAAAGGAAACATTATGAACGATAAATGTTTTGACATTGGAACGATTCAGGCATTTTTGGATGGCGAGCTCGCTGCCGATGTATTGGAAGGCGTCTCGCTCCACGTTGCTTCGTGCGATGACTGCGCAGTTTTTCTGGCAGAGGCAGAAGAAGAAAGCGCAATTGCCTTTTCAGCCCTCGACCGGGAATTTAACACACTCGTTCCGACGCAGCGTCTATGGACAAAAATCAATGATTCGATTCAAAAAGAAGAAAAGACCTTTTGGCAAACAGTCGCGGCTTTCTTTTCAAATCAAACAACTGTCGCTTTTGCCGGTATGCTGATCGTGTTTAGTATTTTTTTGGCAATGATAAATCTAGAAAGCAGTGACAATGCGGTGGATGTGACAAAAAATATTCCAAGTGACCAAAGTTTAGCTGTTCCGACTGTTGATTTAGGCATTCCTGTGTTGCCGATCAAGCAAGATTCGCTGCTCGCGCAAAATAATAAAAAAACGGATATTGAGAAAGCTGCGCTAATTGCAAGTAATAAAACTGATTATAGCATCATAAAAACCACTTTCGTTAAAAAAGAGATTTCACCGCCGCGCATTGTTAATTCACCAAAAGCAAAACCGGAAGTTTCTAGTCCCGCGCCAAGCGAAAATGTTCCGGGCGAAGACAGTTATATCAGAACAATCGCAACTTTAGAGAAAACGGTTGACAGCCGAAAAGATGAAGTGTTGAATTATTCGGCGCGATTCGCTTTTGAAAGAGATTTAGCAGTGAATGACGATGCGATTAAAAAAATGAAGGCGGAAGTTCGAAAGAATCCGAAAGACGAAGCAGCAAAAGAAATTCTTCGCGCCTCGTACCAAAACAAAATTGATTTGCTCAATTCAGTAGCTGATAAAACAGAGTTGATGGCAAGCTTGAAATAAGAAATGAAACTGCACACACAAACACACAAAGCCGTATCGAAGAGCAAAACGTTTTTAGTTTTGTTTACTTTGACATTGCTTTTTTCGGTTAATAATACTTTTGCGCAAACTGTGAAAGTTTCCAGAAGTGCCAGTAGAATTCCGGCTGAAAAATCAATTTCGGTGGACGCGAAAATATATATCTCAATGTGTGTTGCTGAAGGTAAAGTTAAGATTAACGGTTGGGAACGCAATGAAATTCGCGCTTTTGTCAGAGAAGGCAGTGCGGTTGGGTTTGAGGTAAGGAAAAGAAACGAACAAACAAAAAATCCTTTATGGGTGGAAGTTGTCGGTTATGAAACGACAAATAACAAAAGTAACGACGCTGATGAGTGTCTTTCCGGTAGAGAGATTGAACTTGACGTTCCACGCAACTCTACCGTCGATATCAAAGGTAGCGCTAGCGAGACAGCTATCAACTCGGTAAACAAAGCACGAATTAAATATGAAAGCGGCGACATTTTTTTGAATAATGTCGCGCGGGGAATCGAGGCTTTAACTTTTGAAGGCGACGTAACGGTTGAAAATTCAAGCGGAGCGATGAATTTAACAACCACAACAGGAAATATTGTCGCGTTTAATGTTAATCCGAAAGAAATCGGAGATATCTTCAAATCAAAAACGACCAGCGGCGCGATTACGCTTCAACAACTTGAATACGGACAAACCGAAGCAAATTCAAGTTCCGGCTCAATCAGATTTACCGGCAAAGTTCAAAACGGCGGACAATATAATTTCCGCACCTCAAACGGTTCGATTACACTTTCCATTCCACAAAATTCGTCGGGTAAATTAGATGCTTCATTCGGTTTTGGCGCGTTTGATTCCGAGTTACCTCTGAAAAACCAAGTTAGAACAAACATTTCAAAATCTCAAAGCCTGACGGCACTGTTCGGTAGCGGTGATGCGACACTTAAATTAGAAACTTTTAGCGGCGCGATCCGTATAAAAAGACAATAAGCTTCCTTAGTTATTTTGAAAAATATCAGCGTATCGATTCTCCTTTTGCTCTACTTAAAACTAATATTCCATCCTGCTAATTTATAAAACCACTGCTAATGTTTATAATAAAAATTTCAGCAAAGTTTTGCCGGTAAAATTCTATTTGTCAAACTTATTTGCTTCTCAAACGTAGAAACTCATATTAGCCAAAAAGAAGCGGATAAATTTTGCAAAATTATATGAACGTTGGAAACGTAATCGGGCAAATTCTCGATAACAAGTACAAAATTGAAAGAGAATTAGGCAAAGGCGGAATGGGAACCGTCTACCTGGCGACACACGTCGGCACGGAACGCCCGGTTGCCGTCAAAGTTATTGCGCCGGAATTTATGCAGCGCGCC
>JALZOH010000413.1 GCA_030857305.1 Acidobacteriota bacterium | reverse complement strand
TTGATTTTCCGATGCGCGCCGAAAAAAATGATTTTCTGCCGCGCCTCTGGGCAACGCGCCGCGTCGGTTGGCTGGTCGAGCAGATTCGCAGTAACGGCGAGCAAAAGGAATTACGCGATGAAGTTGTCGATCTCGGAACGCGCTATGGCATTGTGACGCCTTACACTTCGTATTTGGCGACGGACGGAAGCGAAAGGGAAGACCGAAGAACTTTTGCTCTTCAACAGAGTAACCGTTCTGTCGATTCAACCGTCTCAGACCTTCCGCTAAACGGCAGAAGCATCAGCCGAAATCGGGCGTTGCCTGCCACAATGTCAGTAAAACGTGAAGCAGCAAGCGGACGAAGCGCGGTTGAAGCCAGCAAAGAGGCGAAGAAAAAACAATCTGCTGAAACTGTGATTTATGAAGATGACGAAACGATTAAATCAGGTACGGTTAAAAAAGTCGGAACAAAAACTTTTTACCTTGAAAACGATGTTTGGATTGATTCGGAATTTAAGGAAGAATCCAAAATGCCGGAAACGAAACTTACTTTTGCCTCGAAAGAATTCTTTGACTTAATTGATGCTGAAACAGAGCTTGCACAGTTTTTCTCGCTCGGCGAACAAGTCGTCGTTGTATGGAGAGGAAAAATTTACCGAATTGTGAAATAAGTTGTCAGATTTTAGATGTCAGATGTCAGTAACAAGCACAAGCGTATTACCTGACATCTAACATCTAACTACTTTCTAAAGGTGACATTTTACGAAATAAGGTTTATTTTATTCGTATAATTCACCTTTTAATATCTTTAAATATCCATAGATTTGGGAGGCATTTTTTGTGTCGATTTTGAAAAAAAATATTTTGTTATGTTTGTTTACCATTTTTCAGGCACAGGCATTATTTGCCCAATCAAACTGGATTTCAAGTAAAAGCAGCGGTTCGAGCGATTTGGTGGCGGTTTATTTTACATCCTCGGAGCGCGGTTTTGTCGCCGGTGATAAAGGTTATTTTGCATATACGAACGACGGCGGAGATAGTTGGACAAAACAGACGATTGATACCAACGACGACATCAACGAAATATATTTTCGCAATGATGATAACGGATATGTCGTGGCGGGCAAAAAAATGTTTCTGACGAGCAACGGCGGGCGCAATTGGAGAGAAATATTGATTTTTAATCCAAACGATTTCAAAGACGGAACCCCTGAAATTTTAAGCGTTAGATTTGCCGACAAAAAACGCGGGTTCGTCATCGGCTCGGTTATCAATAAAAATGATGAAGTAATTGATTCGGTTGTCATGCGGACAGACGACGGCGGCGAAACGTGGTCGAGAATCATTGTTCCTTCCAAAAGAGAGCTTTATCATCTGGATTTTGCAAACGGTTCGCGCGGCTGGATTGTCGGCGACAAAGGAATAATCCTGGCGACATTTGACGGCGGAGTCAATTGGCAAGTTCAAAAAACAGGGACTGATAAAGCTCTCTACAATGTTGATTTCAGGGATTCGGAAAACGGATTTGCCGTCGGCGGAAAAGGAACAATCCTGCGCACCGAAAACGGCGGCGGAATTTGGGAGCCGGTTAAAACCGGCTTTCCAAATACTTTTATGCGCGTCAACTTTGCCGATGACAGAAACGCCTTCATCGTCGGCTACGGCGGCGCTATCTTGCGCACTTCAGACAAAGGCAAAACTTGGATTAAACAGGACAATGATTCAAAAGACAACCTCTACGGTCTTTTTATTACCAAAAAATATGGTTGGGCGGTCGGCGCAAAAGGTTTGATTATGAAATACCAGCGCTAATTTGATTTTTTACGAAGAAAAGGATTTTTGCCGTTCAAAGTTTTTTTCCACTTCAATACAGACACTTAAAAATTATTTAACAAAAATTCAATTTTTTCTTAACTATTTTTTCATTTTGTGATATTTTGCATAAATAATTCTTGTACAAAGTTTTATATTTCATAAAACTTTCTTATTCAAAGTTAAAAATCTGTGGAGGATAGAGAAGGTTAGAACGTCATTATATCCGCTTTTGTCTGTATTTGCCTACTTGTTTTTGTGCGCGAATCTTGTTTTTAAGCTAAGGAACATTAACTCTGCCAAAAACTCTGACGATAAAAGTGGAACGAACAAATTTGATTTGATACAGCAAATAATCCAAATCTATAAAAAAGAAATTTTGTGAAGGAGCAAAAGATGAAAAAGAATTTTGTATTTATAAAACTCTCACTTATGTTGGTTTTCTGTCTGTCGGCAACAGCTTTCGGGCAAGAAACAACTGGTAATATCGAAGGAACTGTCAAGGATGCGGCAGGTTCGGTTGTGCCAAATGTGACCATAAGTATCAGCAGCACGCAAAATACTGCGAGTGGTACTACGACCACTGGCGTTACGACTGGTTTTAGGCGGACAATTACAACCAATGAAGACGGATTTTTTCGCGTTCTGCAAGTTCCGCCCGGAGCTTACGATGTTGTCACGACGGCAACCGGCGGATTTGGCGAAGCGAGATACGAAAACGTAACCGTCTCTATCGGGCAAAATACACAGGTTGATATCACCGTCAATCCGGGTTCGGGCGTTAACACAGTTGACGTTTTAGCGTCAGATACGCAGCCGGTCGATACAACTAACAACGCTATTCAGACCACCATTAACGCCCAAAAGATTGAATTGATACCTAAAACTACTGGTTTTACAGGTCTTCTTAAAACCGTACCCGGCACGCGCCCCGAAAGTCGTTCGGGTGGGTTTTCGGTTGACGGGGCTTCAGGCGGCGAAAATGTTTTTGTTATCGATGGACAGGAAGTAACCAATTACCGGACAGGAACTTTGAATGAAATCTACAATATTCCGACCCAGCTTGTTCAGGAAGTGCAAGTAAAGTCGAGCGGTTTCGAGGCTGCGTTCGGCGGTGCTACAGGCGGTGTGGTCAGCGTCGTCACGCGAGGCGGTAATAATGACTTTCACGGAGAGTTTGGTATCCAATTC
>JALZOH010000412.1 GCA_030857305.1 Acidobacteriota bacterium | reverse complement strand
AAACTCTCCATTCAAAATTGCCCGCCATTGCAAATATTTCGCTTTCGGGTTGGAAATTTGCGCGCCTTTTTGGTCGGTGTAATTTGCGCTCCATCGGCTCCAGGTTTCATTTGGTTTTTCAGTGTTCCCGCTTCTGGTTTGCAAAATTACGTTGCCGCTCGAACGCCACCAAATCCTGCCCCAAGTGGCGCTCGATTTGGCATTTAAGATTGGAGATTCAAAAGTTCCTTCTTTTTCAAAAGCATCAGAGGACGAAGAACCCGTGCCGAAACGATAAAGTTTGCCCTGATTGCTGGAGGTGGCGAAAATTTGTCTGCCTGATAATTGGAAGGTGGAGATTTGACCTTCGTTTGATTGCAAAAGAAGCGTTTCCTGTCCGCTGTTGGTGACAGAATAAATACGTCCTTTGTCCGACGTGCCAACAAAAACACCGCTGCCGTTCGGATTAGCTTCAAGGGAAAACCCGGTCACATCGGCGGAGTTCCAGATAATATCGTTTGCGCCGTCCGGCAAAATTCTGTAAACCGCAGATTTTGAGGCGGTTACGTCATAACGGCTTTTCAGAGGGGTTTCAGGCGTCGGAGCGGTTGGCGTTTCGGCTGCTGCGCCTGTGTTTTCAGCCGCTGACGGAGTTATGGGCGCCTTTGAAGCCGAAGCTGAATCGCTCAGTGCGAGAGCGTATACGGAGCCGTCACTGCCGAGCGCAATATCATGAATTTCTCTCAAATTCGAATCAAGCAGCGCAAAAGGTTTGCCGTCGGGAGAAAATCTTAAAAGCAAGCCGTTTGAATCGGTTCCGGCATACAGATTTCCCATTTTATCGGCGGCAAGCGAAATAATATGCGTTTCGCTCGTGTCGAATAAAAGAGATGTTTCAAGTTTTGAGTTGGCAGAACCCACACGATAAATCTTTCCGTTTTCTCCTGTTCCGACGGCTAAATTCCCGTTTTCTAAAACAGCCAGCGACCAGATATATTTTTCCTTCGGTTCAAAGAAAACCTCCGCCGTTCCATTTGCTGAAATACGATAAACTTTCCCGTCCGGCGAAGTTCCTGCAAAGAGTGAACCGTCCTTTGAAATTGCTAGAGCTGAAACATTAAGCTCGGATAAATCCGCAAATAATTTTCCGTTTCCGCCCGAATCAACCCGAAAAATTTTACCGTCGCCTCCGGTTCCTAAGAACACATTTCCGGCGCTGTCAATTGCGCTCGACCAAACATAAGGCTGCTCGGTTCTAAAAATTTCGGTTAATTTCGGCGCAAGCGTAATGGCGCCTGTATCAGTTACCGAAACGCCTTTTGCTTCGCCCTTCAGAATTCCGGCGCGCGTTTTGATTGACCAAACAGCCGGCTCGCTGGCGGAAGCCGGTAAAAAACTACCTAAAATAAAAAATATTAAAGCGCAAAGTGGTGTTTTCATTGAATATAATTTTAGGCGCAAAGAACATCGCGACAATCGACAAAATTGTCGGATTAAATAAGTTTTTATAAACATGCGCTTTTTGTTTTTATTAATTTATTCTGCAACTAATTTCCGATTAACCTGGTATAAATTGAACGGGCAACCGAAACATCGTCGGTGCCGCGAATAATCGCTCGCGCGTCTCGAAAAACGGTCAGTTCAAAAACATCGTATTTAAGACGCACCAGATATTCATTTTGTTTCACTTCACCAAAAGATTTTAACTTCTGGGCAAGCGCCCGCAAATCTAAATCAGATGTCGCTCGCGGTGAAATCTGGACGGCGTCGCGTCCGCATAAAACGGCGGAAAATTCAACGTTTTCAGCTTCGAGAAACTCGAAATCTCTTTGCCCGCAAGTTTTGCAATCAGCATTCGGCACACCGAGTTTGATTTTCCGCCAATCGTTTTGCCAGACATCAAACTGCATCAAGCTTTGATGCAGACTTTTAGTTTTTCCGACCAAAATTTTTAATACTTCGGTTGTTTGGACAGCCGATACAATACTGATAATCGGCTGAATGACTCCCGCCGTATCGCACGTCGGGGAACTTCCGGCACCCGGAATCTCTTCAAATATACAGCGCAGACAAGGCGAAACCTGCGGAATAATTGTCATCGTGACGCCATAGGATGAAACCGCGGCGCCGTAAATCCAGGTTTTATTGTGTTTTACGCATGCATCGTTGATTAAATAACGTGTTTGAAAATTGTCTGTTCCGTCCACAATTACATCGCAGTCTTTTATTAAATCTTCAATGTTTGAGTGATTTACGTCCGTCACAATTGCTTCAACTTCGACTTCCGAATTTATTTCAAAAAGCCGATTTTTCGCCGCGATTGCTTTCGGAAGCCTTTCCTTTGCATCCGTTTCTGAAAACAAATTTTGTCGCTGCAAATTTGAAAATTCAACAAAATCGCGGTCAACAATTTTCAAGCGCCCAACGCCGGCACGGGCAAGCGTCTCCGCGTGAGCGGCTCCGAGCGCGCCACAACCGACGATTAAAACACTTGAACTCAAAAGTTTTTCCTGTCCTTCTTTTCCAATTTCAGCAAATAAAGTTTGTCGGCTGTAGCGGTTATTCATGTAAACAATCTTATCTATGCTTTTAATTTAGTCTTTTTAAAACTGCCGCGCTCATTTCCTTCATCGGCGCGTCTTCCCCGGTCCAAATCTTTAATTGCGCCATTGCCTGACCGACCAGCATTGCTATTCCGCCAATTGTCGGCACGGACGCTTTTTTTGCTTCTTTGATAAACTGCGTCTCGAACGGGTTGTAAACCAAATCATAAACAAGATTGACGTTTTCGAGTTGTTCGGCGGTTGCCGGAGTTTTGTTTTCAAATTCGCCGCATGTGCCGAGCGGCGTTGTATTTACAACAATATCGAAATTTTTGTAACTTTCGCCTTCGACTTTGAACTTTGAACTTTGAACTTTGAACTCGTCCGCCAAACTTTGTGCCTTTCCGATATTTCGCGCAAAAATCGTAGCTTTCGCGTTTTCTTTTCCAAGCGCATAAACGCACGCCCGC
>JALZOH010000411.1 GCA_030857305.1 Acidobacteriota bacterium | reverse complement strand
AAAACTCGGCACAGTCACGCCCCAAGGTGTTTTGAGTTTGACTGACGCGGAAATGAAAGCCGCGTATTTCAGCCGCCAAAAGATGAGCTATACGCGAGATTTGGCAAAAGCAATTTCCAGCGGAAAGTTAAATCTCGAATCGCTCAACATTCTGCCGGATGAAAAAGTCAAAACGGAACTGAAAAAAATAAACGGCATCGGCGATTGGACGGCGGACATTTATCTTTTAATGGCGATGCACCGAGCCGACGTAATGCCAAAAGGCGATTTGGCTTTGCACATCGCCTGGCAAAAATTGAAAAATTTGGAAAACCGACCTGCCTCCGACGAATTTTTAGTTATTGGCGAAAAATGGAAGCCGTTGCGTGCCGTTGCCGCGCGTCTTTTGTGGCATTTTTATTTATGTAAAAGAAGGATTTAGCGACAGAGTTCTCGGAAAATCCAGAGAAAAATCAACCGCAGTTTCATGTAGTGGTATAAACAGATAAAAACTTATTCTGTTTATCTTGTTTATCCTGTTTAGCTTTCCTTTGAGCATTCTATGTCCTCTGCGACAAATGTTTTTTTGTGATAAATTTTTAGCGATGTTAGAAAAAGAACTTGAAACCGCCGTTGCTTTGGCACGACAAGCAGGCAAAATAATTTTAGATTTTTACGAAACGGGCTTTGAAATCGAAGAAAAAATCTTTGCCGACAACTTTTCCGAACCGGTCACGATTGCCGACCGCGCCGCCAGCAAAATCATTGTTGAATCTCTCGCCGAAATTTTCCCGGATGACGGGATTTTGTCCGAAGAAGAATTTGACGATCAGCAAAGATTAGAGAAAAATCGCGTTTGGATAATTGACCCGCTTGACGGGACGCAAGGTTTTGTTGATAAAAACGGCGATTTTGCAGTTCAAATCGGCTTAACTGAAAAGGGCAAAAGTGTTCTCGGCGTTGTCTTTCTGCCGAGTGAAAATATCTTATATTACGCAGAGAAAGGAAGCGGCGCGTGGCTCGTCGAAAATGAGCAAACATCCGAGCGGATGCAGGTTTCCGGCAAAACCGATTTCAGCCAACTAAATTTGGCGACGAGCCGCAATCATCGAAGCCCGGGAATGTCGCGCGTATTTGAAAGCTTTAGCTTGAAATCAGAAACTCGGCGCGGTTCGGTCGGTTTGAAAATCGGTTTGATTACCCGGCAAATCTGTGATTTATACGTTCATCTCAGCCCTCGCACCAAACATTGGGATACGTGCGCGCCGGAGATTATTTTGACGGAAGCGGGTGGCAATCTGACCGACCTTTTCGGCGGAAAAATCATTTATAATACGGCGGACGTCCACAATTATAACGGCGTTTTGGCAACCAACGGCGGCACGACGCACGAGCGGGCAGTAAAAAGTTTGAAACCTTTGTTGAATGAATTCGGCAGGCTGCGCGTAAAATCCGTCGCGGGAAACTAAATAACCTAAGTTGCCAGTTAGAATTTTTCACCGCAGAGACGCCGAGTTCCCGCAGAGAGACGCCGAGAAAACTTGAAAATCTCTGCGAATCTCTGCGCTTTACTCAGCGTCTCTGCGGTGAAATCTTTCGTAAATTTGGTAACTGGCAACTTGGGTTAAATAAAGAGAAAGGGGGAAGTTATGCAGAAAAAATCGAAAACTGTTTTTGATAAATTAAGCGTTTTTAACGAAGCGGGCGAATTAAATGTTATTGTCGATACGCCGAAGGGAAGCCGCAACAAATACAAATTCGACGAAGATTTGGGGCTTTTCAAATTAGGCGGCGTTTTGGCGGTCGGACACACTTTTCCGTTCGATTTCGGTTATATTCCGGGTACGCTCGGCGGCGACGGCGACCCGCTCGATGTTTTAATTTTGATGGATGAACCGGCTTTTGTCGGCTGTCTGATTCCGTCAAGACTCATCGGCGTGATCCAGGCTAAACAAACCGAAGACGGAAAAACCGAAGTTAACGACCGCTTGATTGCCATTGCTGCAAATGCGCGCGCTCATTCGGACGTAAAATCACTCAGAGACTTGAACAAAACTCTGGTTGACGAAATCGAGCATTTTTTCGTTTCTTACAACGAAGCCAAAGGAAAAAAGTTTGAACCTACGGGTCACGGCGGCACACAGAGAGCAAGAAGAATTGTTGAGGAAGGCATAAAACGGCGTAAGTAGCGGCGAAAAGCAAAAGACAAAACGAAAAAATATTAGCGGAAATGGAAATTAAACGACGGTTTGTCATCCACGAACATCACGCTACGCGACTGCATTTCGATTTGCGGCTTGAGGTGGCAGGAGTCCTAAAATCCTGGGCGGTTCCGAAAGGGCTTTCGCTAAATCCGAATGATAAACGCCTGGCAATCGAAGTTCCCGACCACAGTTTAAGCTATATTGGTTTTGTCGGGCGAATCGCTGAAGGCAGATACGGCGCGGGCGAAGTTGTTATTTGGGACAACGGCGAATATTCGACCGGAGGCGAACCGTTAGAACAATTGCAAAAAGGTCGACTTAAATTCACTTTTCACGGCGAAAAACTGCGCGGGGGTTTTACTCTTTTACAGATGAAAGATAGAAAAGGTCAGTGGCTCGTTTTCAAAGAAAAGGACGAATTTGCCGATTTTAATTGGGAACTGAAAACCGTTTTAACCCCGAAAGCCAAAATAGAGAAAAGGAATTAGCCACGAACAGACACAAAAGAACGCGAAGAATTTTTTAAATTTTTTTGCTTTTTTGTGTTTGTTCGCGGCTCAAAAACCTATGCGTTTCGGACATTTAATTTGCTATAATCAATTTATGAAATTCCTGCATATTTCCGATGTTCACTTGGGCTGCACGCGGTATCAATTAACTGAAAGTCCGCGCGATTTTTTTGACGCCTGGATTGATGTTCTGCAAAAATATGCGATCGGTGAAAACGTTGATTTTGTTTTGATTGGCGGTGATTTTTTTCATAAACGCAATGTTCCGCCGGAAACGATGAATTACGCCTTTGCCGGTTTGTCTC